>JBIPOY010000157.1:0-7225 GCA_044378705.1 Saprospiraceae bacterium | reverse complement strand
GAAGACAATAGCTTCTTTGGCTTTCAAAGCCGCTCTATGATCGGCGCCCGTTTTGATTACGAAATCAGCAAAGACCTCACCGTGGGCGGAACCTTCCTCAACCTTTTTGAACGGCCCCTCACGCAAAAGGTAAACTTCGGCGACGACCCCATCAACAACAAGGTTTACGGCCTCGATTTTAGCCTGTCGAAAGACGCTCCCTGGCTCACCAAATTGGTAGACAAGCTGCCTCTCATTGAAACCAAAGCGCCTTCCTCTATTACCGCTCAAGCGGAAGTGGCAGCACTTCAACCTGGCCACAACCGAGCCATCAACCAAGGCGCCGACAATGGCGGGGTGGTGTACCTCGATGACTTTGAAGGCAGTACCGCCAACTTGCCCCTCACCACACAATTCAACCAATGGGTCATCGCCTCCACTCCCCAAGGCGTCCCTGCGCTGTTCCCAGAGTCTGACCCAACCAACACCAGCCTTTCTCTGGGCGCCAACCGAGCCGGTTTATCTTGGTATGTATCAGACCCAAGTGCCCGAGATGCGGTGGACGGCTCTGACCCCTATACCCGACTCATCCAATACCAAGATATTTTCCCCAACCGACAACTTACCCCTTTTGAACAATCAAGCTTGCGACCACTAGACGTAACATTCTACCCCCGTGACCGCGGACCCTACAATTTTGAACTCCCCGACGGATACTCCGGAATTTCAAAGGGTCTCAACATCAGTGGAGAACTCAACGAGCCCGGCACCCGATGGGCCGGCTTTATGCGCGAACTCACAACCAATGATTTTGAGGCCGCCAACATCGAATTCGTGGAATTCTGGATGCTCAACCCATACATGGATAAAATAGATGGCTCACCGGTATCCGATGATGGCACCATGTACATTGACCTAGGTTCTGTTTCAGAAGATGTGATGCGGGACTCTCGTCAGTTTTTTGAAAACGGGCTTCCCACCGGCACCACCACCATTGCAACCGATAACTCTCCCTGGGGACGGGTACCCATCGAGGCGCCCGTTGTAAATGCCTTCGACAACCAAGAGTCAAACCGTGTTCTCCAAGACCTAGGCCTCGATGGCTTGAACGACAGTGATGAAAAGACTTTTTTCAGCGACTGGTACAACCAGATTGTCAACTCTCCGCTGTCGCAAAATGCCATAGCATCCATCACCGCCGACCCGTCAAACGACAATTTCGTGTATTTCCGCGATGAACGCTTCAGCAATAACCCTCCCGGCTTGCTAGAACGATACCGCAATTTCAACAAACAACAGGGCAACTCTCCCGTCAACCAAAGCAACAACCTCAACCCCTCCGCCACCAACTACCCCGATCAGGAAGACCTGAACCGCGACCGATCCCTCAATGAAACCGAAGCCTATTTCCGGTACAAAATTCACCTGGCAAAAACAACGGTCGGTGGCCAAGAAGTTATCGACGAAAACACCCCAGAGTTAAAGGATCTCATCACCAATACGGTAACTTTTAACAAAGATGGCCGCGATTATGTGTGGTACCGATTTAAAGTACCACTCGACTTGCTCGCACGCGAACAAGTAGGCGGTATCCAAGATTTTCGTTCCGTACGATTCGTCCGGATGTTCTGGAAGGGATTCACCGAACGAACAACCTTTCGTTTCGCAACCCTCGAGCTCGGCCGCAATCAGTGGCGCCGTTTCACGCAAGCACTGCCAAATGTGGATCCGGGCTCAACCAGTATTTGTGATGTAGGCTTCAACCAAATCCCTTTTGATGTCAATGCCGTCAGCATTGAAGAAAATTCCGCTCGCGAACCGTTCAACTACACCATCCCATACGGCATCCAACGCGAACAATCCGTGGGCGCTTTCCCGGATATCCTGCAAAACGAACAGTCTCTCGCCATGAGTGTCTGTAACCTGGCCCCCTGCGATGCACGCGCGGTTTTTAAAAGCCTCAACATGGACTTGCGCCAGTACAAACGCATCAAAATGTTCGCACACGCAGAACCGCTCGACCAAGCCAATTTTCCGCTCGACTCCACCAACATGAAAATATTTATCCGAATGGGGTCGGACTTTATCAACAACTACTACGAATACGAATTGCCGTTATACCCCTCTGATGCCTTAAAACTCAATGGAAACCCGGATAGCCGTGACTACAAAGAAGAAGTATGGCGACCCGAAAACGCGTTCGACTTCCCGCTGGAGCTTTTCACCGACGTGAAAAAAGAACGCAATGCCAATACTTCCTGGCAAATCAGCAGCCCCTTTATCACAGCAGATCCCGAAAAATCCGGCGCTAAGGTGAAAGTGGTCGGCAACCCCAACCTTGGATATGTGAAGGGAATCATGATCGGGGTGCGCAATACTGACCCGGAAAAACAAGACCAGTGTGTGGAAGTGTGGCTCAACGAATTGCGCCTCAACGGCTTCAACGAAAAAGGAGGATACGCCGGGCAAGCTCGCATGGACATCAAATTGGCTGATTTTGGCAACGTATCGCTCGCCGGCAACTACTCCAGTATCGGATGGGGTAGCATTGAAGAAAAACTCGCCCAACGCCAACGCGAAGAGGTGATTCAATACGATGTGTCCACCAACCTCGAATTGGGAAAATTGTTGCCTGAAAAATCTGGCCTCAAATTGCCTTTCTATGCCCAATATTCCAATATCACCCGAAACCCGGAATACGACCCCTACGACCTAGACATCAAACTGAAAGATAAAGTCCGCGATGAAGCCGACCCCGTTGTAAAACAGGAAATAAAAGACATGGCACAAGATGTTACCATCGTGCGCGGATACAATTTCACCAACGTCCGAAAAGAACGAAAGGGAAAAGCCCGTAAAGTGCCCCTACCCTGGAACGTCGAAAACTTCAGCGTTACTTACGCATACAACCAACAAAAAATCCGTACCCCTTTTATCCAAAACGGCGAGCAAAACCAATACAAAGGCGCCCTGGATTGGCAGTATTCTACCGGTATGAAACCCTTCAAGCCGTTCAAAAAATTGATCAAAAATGACAAATACCTGAAATTTGTCAGTGACTTCAATCTCAATCCATTGCCAGAAAACTACGGGTTCAGCTCCAACCTCGAACGCCTCGCCGCTATTACAACCTACCGGTTCGCCGGAGAGGATGCTTCGCTGAATACCTACTACAACCGCCGTTTTACTTGGGATAGAAATTATGACCTCGGCTGGACGATCGCTCAATCCCTGCGCTTTAATGTAGATGCCACCGCACGCAGTATCATTGACGAACCCCTGCAATTTGAAGGCGGACAGGAAGTAACAACAGCCGAACGACGCAACGTGCTCTGGAATAATTTTAAAACACTGGGAAGACCAAAATCCTATACCCATAGCGCAAGCCTCAACTGGACACTGCCCTTCAAATCAATCCCTTTCATGGACTGGGTGAGTATGAAGGCCTCCTATACCGCCGGGTACACCTGGACGGCACAGTCCCTTAAATTGCAAAACCTCGATGCCGGTACTTTCCAAGATCGAGTCAATGAACGCAGCCTAGGAAACGTGATCCAAAACAACAATATCCGCCAAATAAACGGCGATTATAACCTAGAACAACTCTACAACAAAAGCAAGTACCTGCAAAAAATCAACAAACCCGCCAAAGGAGGAAAAAACGATAAAGGAAAAGGCAATAAAAATGACGATATTAATGCCGAAGATGATGATGGGGGGAATGACAATGGTGCCCCTGCCGGCAATGGTGCCGGTGGCAAAAACCCCACCGGTGGAGGAAAAGGTAAAAATAGCAGCAAAGTGCCCGTCGGCAAAGGAAAAGAATCGCTGAGCCAAAACAGTGCCGACAAAAACGCCCCAAACCCCGGCAATAAAGACAACAACGATCCAAACGCAGGCGGTGCCGGAAGTATCGGCGGAGCCGGTGGAACACCAAGTGGCGGTGCCGATGCCTCAGGCGGCCCGGGCGGAAAAGATGCTGCCAAAACAGGCGCCAACAACCCTGCCGGTAACGGTAGTATCACCGACCGTAAGGGGAAAGATGGCAAACAGGTAAAAGATAATAAGGAAAGACAGCCTTCCATGGCAGAACGCATCGCACTGCGCCCACTCATGCTCGTGCGAAAAGCTCGATTCAATTACACCGAAAACTTCAGCACAATTGTGCCGGGCTTTACTCCCGATACCAAACTCATGGGATTGAGCGAAAGCTTTGACGCTCCAGGCTGGGAATTCGTCGCTGGAATGCAGCCAAGTGACTCCTGGCTCGATGATGCCGGACGAAATGGCTGGATTACACACCGCCCGGAACTCAACCAACAGGTGATGCGAAATTATACCCAAAATTTTGACGCCGGTGTGACCATCGAACCTTTCCCTGATTTCCGTGTAGAAGTAACCGCCAATAAACAGTATGCCCGCAACAGTACAGAACTATATAAAGATCAAATATTCAATATCAGCCCCGATTCCGTCGGATTCCAACACCGCGCTCAACGCGATTTGGGCAGTTATACCGTCTCTTACTTCTCCCTGCAAACGCTTTTTGACAACGATATCAACCGGATTTTCAGTCGTTATGAGGAATACAGGCCCATCGTGTCAAAACGGTTGGGAATAGAAGCAAACGACCTGGCCGAACACGAAACAGACAAAGGCTACGTAAAAGGTTTTGGTAAAATTCAACAACAGGTGCTCATCCCGGCTTTCGTAGCCGCTTACACCGATGCCAATCCAAATACAATCGGACTGGATATTTTCAAAACACTGCCCTCGGTAAACTGGAAGTTGAACTACAATGGACTGAACAAACTCGGAAACCTCAAAAATATTTTTTCAAGTGTTCAAATTTCTCACGGCTATAAAAATACCCTGACGGTTAATTCCTACAACACAGACCTATTCTTTGATGCCGCTAAACCTTATACCATTGACGCCCTAAACTATAACTATGTAGCCCGTTATGAGATCCCGCAGGTCGTCATCAATGAGCAATTTCAACCGTTGTTTGGCTTGGATGTGAAATTTAAAAACGAAATGACCCTCAAGGCCGATTTCAAAAAAACGCGGTCTCTCGCCATGTCTTTCATCGACTATCAACTGGCAGAAAGCAGATCTACCAGCTATTCAGCTGGGTTTGGCTATCGGATGAAAAATGTCAACATCCCTTTCCTCACTGGTAAGAAAAAAGGCCAAGCTGCCAAGAAAAAAAGCAGCAAGTCCAAAAAAGCAGCCCCGCCAACAGTACCCGGATCAACAGGCGGTAGCGGAAATGCTGGCAATGACCTAACTTTTAAATTTGACTTCGAGGTGCGCGATGATATCACGACCAACCACTTGCTCGATAGCCCCAACCAAGCTATCCCAACCCGAGGATCCAGGACCGTCAGCATCAATCCGGCTGTTGAATACGCACTCAACAAACGACTGAAACTCCGATTGTTCACGGATTATCGCAAAACAGTGCCGAAAACATCGCAGTCATTCCCAATTACTACCCTGAATTCAGGTATTACCATACAATTTTCATTGAACTAATGCCCCTTCCTTCACCCGTTAATACTCCACTTCTTTTCACCTCTGTTTTATCGTCCATGTCTGAACAAATCCGTCATCTAGAGCCCACGGCACCTTGGAATTTTTTTGCCGACCTCAATGCCATTCCACGTGCCTCCAAAAAAGAAACCCGCATTGCCCAATGGGTTCAGGAATTTGGTCGACATCACGAACTGGAAGTGCTGACCGATGATTTTGGAAATATTATCATCAAAAAACCCGCATCGCCCGGCCGTGAAAAAAGCCCCGTTGTCATCCTCCAAGGACACCTTGATATGGTGCACTCCAAAAACGACACCGTAGATTTCAACTTCGATACGCAGGGCATTGACATGCACGTAGACGGCGATTGGGTTCGCGCCCGCGGTACGACCCTCGGCGCCGACAATGGCTTGGGCGTTGCTGCTATTCTTGCCGTGTTGGCCTCTAATGACATCATTCACCCTCCTTTGGAAGCTCTTTTTACCCTCGATGAAGAGCAGGGACTGAGTGGCGCCAAAAACCTAGGTCGCGGCCTGTTATCAGGAACACTGTTGCTCAACTTAGACACAGAAGAAGACCACGTGTTGACCATCGGATGCGCAGGCGGTATAGACACCCTGGTGGAATGGTCCTATACTGAAGAGCCCGCACCAGCTACGCTGTCACCTTTTCTCCTGAAAGTCAGCAACCTCTTGGGTGGTCACAGCGGTATGGATATCAACCTCGGCCGCGGAAATGCCAATAAAATACTCGCAAGGGTGATCATGGATTGCTTGCCCACAGGCGTACACTTGTCATCCTTTGAGGGAGGTAACCTCCGCAACGAAATTCCCCGCGAAGCGAGTGCCTTGGTGCTCGTAAAAGATGAAAATCAATTTTTATCCCTGCTAGAATCTGTAGAACAAGCCCTGAAGGCCGAATACCAAACGGCAGAACCAAACTTGAAAGTAACCGCAACAGCAGCAACCCTTCCATCCAAAATGATGGGGCTGAGCGACCAAAGTAAGTTTTTAAACGCGATACGAGCCGTACAAAACGGCGTGTTCAGAATGAGCCCGGAAATACCGGGGCTGGTAGAAGCCTCCACCAACTTGGCCAAAATAACACTGGGAGGCGGAAGCCTCACCATCGGCTCTCTGCAAAGAAGCTCTGTTGAATCCAGCAAAACGGACGTGGCCGCAGCTTTCAGAGCTCCTTTTGACCTCCTAGGTGCCACCGTAGAAAACGCCAACGAATATCCGGGATGGAAGCCCGACCCAAGCTCCAAAATCGTGCAAAAAATGGCGCTTATCTACCAAAACATGTTTGGCCAAAAACCGGTCATCGAAGCCTGCCATGCCGGATTGGAATGTGGTATCATTGGCCAAGCTTACCCGGGCCTCGACATGGTATCCTTCGGACCACTCATTCAAGGCGCCCACAGCCCCGACGAACGGGCCTCCATCTCTAGCTTCCAAAAATTTTGGAAATTTTACTTGGCTGTCTTAGACGCTATTTAACAATGGAGGCCGGAACTGGCAGATTGCCAGTTCCGGCCTCCATTAAACGTTTTTTTCACCCAAAGCCCCCCACCCTCAAGAGGCCTCACTTGCTTCTTGTTTCATATATTCGGCAGCACCATCGAGTTCTTCGTAAAATTCCTCCCCGAATTTACGGATTATGGCCTCTTTCAAAAACTTGTAAACAGGCACTTTCTCCCTATCCCCCA
>JBIPOY010000156.1:0-7318 GCA_044378705.1 Saprospiraceae bacterium | reverse complement strand
CAGTTCGAGCAGGAATTCCGGTTTGCAGGCGTCATCTCCTTCGGCAATCCATACGAATTCGCCGCTGGCTGCCTGTACGCCTTTTTGCCATTGCTTGAATGCTGATCCCGAATTCTGGTCGTTCCGAAGGATACGGACCTGTGGGTGGTGTGCCCATTGTGCTGCAACTTGAGCGCTGTTGTCCACGGAGGCATCGTCTAGGATGATGATCTCGACATCTCTAAACGTCTGTTGCAGGATGCTATTGATCCTAGTTCCCAGAAATTTTGCATGATTGTAAACGGGTACGATGATGCTGACAAGGGGCTGTGAGCGCATCAAGGAATGACAGGTCTTCAGGATTTCAGGAATGGCAATGTCGTCGAGATGGCGCAGCTCCAGTTTGTTTCGGGCATGTTGACCAAGTTTATGTCGGAGATCAGCATCGTTTGCAAGTTTGTATATCGCGTTTGCGGCGGATTCCACATCTAGGTATGGAACAACCATACCGGCATCATCCGCTACAAAGTCGGGCATTCCGCCCGCTTTTTCAAAGCAGACCACGGGAATGCCACACTGGGCGGCCTCCAGACACACCAAGGGGAAGGGGTCTTCTCGAGAAGGCAAATAGAAGACATCACTCGCTTGAAAATAATCCTGTACGTGCTTTTGGGGGCCTAAAAAATGAACGGATAAACCATGGGCTTGGATGGTGGACTCCAATGCCTCCCAAGAGATGATTTCAACAGACGCAGGATCATCATCCCAGAAGTTTTCTCCTATCCAATAAAAGTGGACATTTGTTGTGGATTTTGCTTTAAGTGTTCGTGCGGTCTCTATGAAAAGATCAACCCCTTTTCTCCAGTACATCGTTCCGCATCCAATGACGATGAGCCCATCCTCCTGTAAGCCTATTTTTTTTCGGAGTAATTTTTTCGAATCGGCGTGTTCAAGGGCCTTGTTTTCGATGAATGCATAAACGGTTTCAATGGATTGTGGCGCAGCGGAGTGGTTGGTTACCAAGTTGGTTGCCACGGCTTCTGAACAAGCGATAAATTTCCGGGTGTACCGGTTGAGTGCCGTTATCGTATTAGGATCAACATAGCGCTGGATGGTTTGCTCCAGTTCGTGAATATGGCTCACAAAAGGAATTTCTAAGAAGCTGAGCTCTTCGTATATTCGGGCGGCAAGTACTGTGTTGCCGTACAGTAATTCAACCTCGCGGAAAACATGGGCAAGGTACGCGCGGCGCGCGGCGGTTGTTGGATGGTCTTGGATGATGTCTTTCCAGAGCCATAAGGTACCGTATTTGTTGAATTCTTTCAGCAGTGGACCGTCGTTTAGCAAGATGATTTTCAGGTCAATAGTGGTGTGCAGGTACAGCCATTTTACCATGTTCAGGAGTACGACTTGTGCGCCGGCCAATAAGGCATCATGCCCTATAAACAAGATGCTTTTGGACTTTGGAAGGGATATCCGCGACCTTGAAAAACGCAACAATGGACCTTCGGGAGGGGTGTTCTTTAGGGCTTCTCTTCGCGTGGCATAGTAGTTTTTCTCCTTCCCTTCTTGTAAAAAGTGGACCAACGGATTGATGAGGGATGGGCCGTTAGTCAAATATGTTTCGACATAGTATCGCGTGTCAAAACGACTGGATGGATCCCTATGCTCTTTCCACCCATGCAGCAGATAATGGCCAATAGGGTCTATCCCCTGTTTCGAAACATCCGAATAGTACGTATTATAAAAATCTTTGTCCAGTAATCCACTCTCTTGGATCAATTGATAGTGCTTCAAATAGTCTGTTTCCGGGACAGATTTCTCCTCGGGTTGTGTCTGCCGTTCCTCCTTTTGGCCAAACCGAAGGTAGTGCAGCAATGGATTGACACCGGACTCCCGGACATCTGGATTATTACACAGATAGTACGCACTGTTGAATGCTGGAGAGGGGTTTCGTCCTTCAAAGCCACCATATTCCAAGTAATGCTGTAAGGGACTCATCTCGGAATCCTGAATGTCAGGATTCTCTCGCAGGTAATACGCGCGATCAAATATATTGCGTTGCACCAGCCGGAATATTTCCAAAAAAGTCACCCGGCGTATGTCATTATCTCCTTTATCCAAAAAAGGTATGGAATAAGCCATAATCTTGAGTGGGTACAATAATTTTTTCTGAAATATCATAATTTTATGCTTGGATGCGACGAATACTGTGGAGCCTCTCTGCGATACGGGCGCCAATGGCCTCGGGTGAAAACTGAGTTTTGATCGTTTTCTGCCCTTCTGCGCCTATTTTCTGCGCGATTTCAGGGTTCTCACGCAGCATTACCATGGCTTCTGCTGCCATTTCAAGGTTGGGTTCTGCCCAATATTGACCTTTTCGGTAAGGTCCGTAATCTTTTTGGAGTTCCACCAACTGATAATCAATGGAAATACAGTTGTGTGCGTTCATATAATCAGTAGAACCCGACCAATGGGTAATAATGGTGCTTTTTCCCAAGCACATGGCCTCGGCAGGCGTTAGTCCAAAACCTTCTGAACGGTGGAGGGAAACATAGCAATCAATAAAAGTCAACAATGCAGTGATTTCATGGCGCTGGTGCACACCTTCCAAGATGATCACATTTTGCCATATCCCAATGGCTGTTTTCAGGCTTGTAATTTCTGCCGCGGTGGCATGCATGACTTTTAACACCAGACAAACCCCGGTATCATCCGGCTCAAATGCGTTTTTAAAGGCATCTAAGGTTCCTTGAGGGTTTTTTCGTTCCAAGATACTTCTTATATCATACATGAATAAAAAGCAAAATGTGTTTTCAGGGATACCAAAATACGCCTTAGAAAAGCTATTGTCAGCACGGATGTCCACCGAAAAAGGGATTATGACCACTGGAATATCGGTAAACTGTTCCACCGCATGTTTGACAAAATCTGAGGGAACCCACACTTCGTCGACATACTCAAACGCTGGCATCCATTCCGGCGGAATTTCAGGCATCTCCCATGACCAATGTCCAATGGTATAGCGTCCCTCAAAAACATGGGGGGGCAATTCATGGACAGCCTTTGAAAAATGATCGGCATTGATGTGGACGAGATTTATGTCATACGAGGGGGTTTTCACTTCCTTGTGTATCCAGGAAAAATCCTGCATCCTTGCCGGGTTGCCCGTTTCAAAATTGATGATGTCAAAATGGATGGCAGCGGCTGAAAGTGCCCGCGCACTGCTTCTGGCGCCTTCCCCAACACCCATCTCTGCCCGGATATAGCCGATGAGGTTTACCCCTTCCCGCTGGGCGCCTTCAGCAACAGGCAGCAACGCGGGTGACTGAAAATGTTGGCGGATGTAGTGCACGGGTATTGCTTGATTCATGGTGCAATCGCCGGCTTTTTGACTCAGATTGGGGTTGTAATAAGGGTCTCCAGAGTGCAATAACTTCGCCCAACGCTGCTGAAAAAACAACTCATCCTCAAGGTGGGGCATATTTTTTCTGCTGATACTTTCGTGGTGAATGAGTTGGCAGGCGGGCGTCCAGATGTTCCTGTAACCTCGTTGTGAGAGCCGAAGACAGAAATCGACATCGTTGCTGACAATGGCCAAGTCTTCTTCAAATCCTCCCATTTCTTCGTATTTAGACCGTGCAACTAGGAGGCAAGCGCCGGTATTGGCGGTAATTTCGCGGACAATATTGTCGAGACCCAAATAGATGCCTGCGCCGGGCTGAAGCTTCGCAAAGAGGTGCATGGCGTATCCGCCATAATTTACCAGTATCACGCCTGCATGCTGAATGGCGCCATTGTCGTACAACAGCATCGCACCAACGGCACCCACACCGGGCTGTATCGCCTCCTTCACCATCGCCTTCAGCCAACCGGCCTCTGTGATCTCAATATCATCGTTCAGAAACAACAAAAGGGAGCCTTTGGCATGTTTTGCACCCAAATTGTTGAGCTTTGACCAGTTGAAAGCATCGTTGTTGACAATAATTTGCAATCCTTTTTCCCTCAGGTATGCAATACCCTCCGGGTTTTTACCCCTGCTGTTGTCCAGTATGATGATTTCATACCGGGCATAATCGGTGAGCGTCATCAGTGATTCAATACAAGCTCGGACCAATTCCAGCTTGCCCGTCGTGGGTATGATGATGCTCACCAGTGGCGCCTCTTCGGGAAGTTGCCAATCAATATACCGGCGTCCCTTCCTGTTGCGCACGACCGCCTGTGCGCCCCTCCGCTGAAGAAACCGTTCGACGGCTTGTTTTTCAGCGTCCCCATGATGGAGGGTAGCAATGTGGCTGGTGACTGCCCACAGCATTTTAGGTACTCGGCTTATTCGAGGGGCAATTGAGCCGAGTTCCAGGAGGAGTTCATACCGCCAATATCCTGCCAACTCCGATGTAGGAAGCTCTTTCAGAAGCGCAGTGCTTGCTACATACACATCGCCCGGGTAATGAAACGAGAGCAGCATCTGCGGAGACCATCCAAAGGTAAATACCGGCTTTCCGAACCTACCACCCGGAAGTGCCTGATCATGATCGCTGTAAACAAGCTGGGCATCAGACGCGATGGCTTCTTGTAGCAGTTCATAGTAGGCTTGCTCCCGAAGTAGTTCTCCGTCAGAAATGGTCGTAAAATAACCGGATACGCTGTTAAAAGTATGAAGGGCAGTATGAAAATCAGCTACAAATTGAATCTTATGCTGTAGTATTTGTTGTATTTCATCGTTTAAGGCACTGAAAAGTGTTTCTTTTGAGATGCCGACGCAATAGACAATCCATCCGGCATACTGTTGTGTACACACATTGGAAAGGGTGTTGGCGGCAGCCTCCGGATCTCCGGCGCTGTCGTAAAGGATGTGCAGAACGACTGATTTCGAGTTGAGCAATGGTGCATGTACACGTGCAGCCTCCAAATCATGCCCCTGCATCATGTATTGAACCCATACATTGTAATAATCATGGGCCTGAACCAGATAAATTTGTTGCGTGGCCGATGCGTATTCCCCATTCTCAGTGTATATTTTATAGGCAACTTGGTGGGCACCGCCTTTCATACGTCGAAGATCAATTATTACGCTGAAAGCATTGTCACAGGAATCATCTATTGCTGGAAAGACGTTTTTTACATCCTGCCTGAAAAAACTGGGTTGGAAAGAAGCAAATTTGTGGCCATCAATGGATACCTCGATGGTCACGTTGCCCTTGACGGAAAAGGCCCACCCGTCTACGGTGAATTGTCCAATGGCAACAACATCTTGCTTCTGCGAAATACAGTCAAAATTGTAGTATATTTTCGAAAAAAACGATCGGTTTGTCAGTTTTACAAACAGGCGATCAATATGGGTTTGGAGGGTATTTTTTATGCCCGGAAATGGAGATAGCAAGGAGAAGGCAGCCTGCTTTAACAAGCGTAGCCCCTTTCGAAAAATAGTTTTGTAAGTCAAGATTGTCATAAATTCCCTGAAAATAAGGATTTATTAGTACCGTTTGGGGTTGAATACAGTCACAGGGATGCTGGTGGGTTTGTTGGTGGCGAGTTCTGCCACCAGTTTTCCGGTGGCGGCGGCCATGCTCAGCCCCAACATCGCGTGGCCCGTTGCCATCATCAGGTTGCTCGTGTGTTTGGCAAATCCAATGTACGGCAATCCGTCGGCGGAAAGTGGCCGGAATCCATACCAAACTTTTTCCCGCAATTCTTTTTTCAGAGATTTTTCGTCGGAGAGTGTCGTGAAAGCCGGACTTTGGGCGTATCCGGGCAAAAATTTGGGTACGGCATCTAGGATACCTCGTACCCGGGGGTAAAGAATTTGATCGTTGATGGCGCCAATTTCCATGGTGCTTCCAATGCGAAGCCGGTGTTCCCAGGGCGTGATGGCTACTTTGGCCTCTAATAAAATACAAGGGTGGCGGAGCGCTTGTTGTGCTACGTCCACGGTCATGGAATAGCCTTTTCCGGGCATCATGGGCAGGTATTCACCGGCCATTTTTGCCAGGGTGCCAGACCAAGCGCCGGCGGCCAATACCACCAAATCCCCGGCAATTTCTTGTGTCTCGTTTGAGATGTCAGGTTTTTGGACACGCAGCGTGCTTATTTTTCCGTTTATTTTGTCGAAGCCGACGACCTTGGTACGCTTGAGGAATTTTACCCCGCGCTTTGCGAGCAGGAGTTGAAGTTGTAGCATCAGCGTATTGGGGTGCAGGTGCGCATCGTCTTTATACCAAGCGCCACCCCGCACATTGGGTCTTAATTCCGGTTCGAGCAACTGTGCCTCTTCGCGGGAAATCATGGCAATGTTTAGCCCTAGATCTGTTCCCATGCGGACATTTTCTCGTTCGGCATGCTCGTATTTTTCTGTTTGAAAGTAATTGATACACCCTTTTTCCGTGTATTGAAAATCCATACCGAGTTTTTGCCAGTCAGATGTGAGTGTCTTGGAAAGCAACAGTAAATCAACCATCGGCTTCACCGCGCGCGCAACGTTTCCGGCATTGCAGGCACGGAAGAATTTTATTCCCCAATCGATGAGGGGGATATTCAGCTCAGGACGGACGTAGAAAGGGCTTTTTGCGTCAAACATCCAAGCGATACCCTGACGGATCACGCCGGGCTGGGCGAGCGGTGCAAAGTGGGAGGGGGATAAGTACCCCATATTCCCAAAAGAGCAATTATCGGTGAGATGATCTCGCTCCAAAATAGTAACATCCCAGCCCTCATCAGTGAGATACAGCGCGGCACTCAGGCCAATGATGCCACCACCAATGATGGTTGCTTTCATAAATAATGATCAGTAGGAATGAGAATTACAAGTCAATTTCGTCTTCAACGTCCGGGTGCACGGCTCCGATGCCCCCTCCAAGGATCCCCAAAACGGTCATGGCGCGTTCACTGGCAAGTTGCTCGGCGCTTTTTTTGTTGAAGTCGTCTGCAGTACCATACTTTTTCCCTTCTACAAACACGGCAACCTTAAATTTATCGCGCTTTTCACTCTTGTATTTGGCCACTACTTTGTACTCAATGGCTTTGTTGTTTTTTTGGCACCATTCCAGAAGTTGGCTCTTATAATTGTCGTCAAAACTTTCTAAGTCATGGATATTCAGGTACTTACGCAGAATATAACGTATAACATACGCTTTTGTCTTGTCGTAACCGACCTCGATGTACACAGCGCCTACCAGTGCCTCAAGCGCATTGCCCAACATAGATTTGGACAGTCGCGTCTGGTTGTAATTGGCAAGGAAGAGGTCGAGCCCCATTTTGTCTGCGATGTCGTCCAATGAATTTCGTTTGACGATTTTGGAGCGCATTTTTGTCAGGAAACCTTCGTCACAATTGGGGTATT
>JBIPOY010000155.1:0-7390 GCA_044378705.1 Saprospiraceae bacterium | reverse complement strand
ATGGCAACAACTTGAGTCAATGGACTATCAATTTACTGCTAAAACACTAGAAAACAAACATTATCATGCAACAACCAGCGCTTCTCCACAAAGAGGAGTTGGCATCCTTACGCCACAATATTCAAACGCTACAGACCAGGATGATATCCATGAGAAAAAAAGTGTAGATACGCGCCTTGGCAACACGGTGATCAATCACACAAACAACAAAGGCCCCAAAATCACCCACGGCCAAACGGTATTAATCAGCGTTAATACTTGGCTGAATGACTCCCTCATCCAAAGTACCCAGCGCGACAACGAAGGGCCTCGCGAATTCACCCTTCCCGATTCAAGTGCTATGAAAGGCCGTGTTCCAGCGGTATTTGAAGCCCTGCTTTTCCTTACCAATGGCGACAGTGCAACGGTATTGCAACCAGTGGACTCCATCATGAAACGCAGCATTCCAAAAGAATTTGGCGAAGTGAAGCAAATTCGATTTGAACTCCGCGTTGTTGACATTCTTACCCCAGAAAAAATGGCGCAACGCGAAGCGGAAGCACAAATGAAAATGGAGGGTGTCAAAGCGCAAGGGGTCGAAGTAGCTGCCTTGATTAAAACCACCATGGATGACTACCAAGCAAACAAACTTGGCGACAAATTGCAGAAAGCTTCCTCTGGTCTTGAGTATGTAATTCTTGATAAAGGCGCAGGTGCTGCCATCAAGGATGGCGACAAAATACCCACCAATTACTATGGTGTGTTGAAAAGCAATGGAACCATGTTTGACAACTCCTTTGATCGCGGTGGCGCTGCCCCCTTTACCGTAGGAGGCTTGGTACCCGGATTCAATGAGGGCATGAAATTGCTCAACAAAGGCGGTAAAGCAATCCTTTTTATCCCTTACGACTTGGCGTATGGCGAAGCGGCCAACGGCCCTATTCCTGCTAAAGCTGATTTGGTATTCTATATTTCTGTAGAATAATTCGGTCATAAATCTTTGGTAGCGCAGCATTGGCCACAATCGGTGCCAATGCTGCGCTTTTTTAAACCCAACCTGTGTGTCATGTTAAAAATCAAGTTGCTCTTTGGCTTTTTACTGATCGCCGCTCACTTTTGGGCGCAAACACCTGCGTGCACCACCACCGAACATGGTTACCGTTTTTATCACCACATCCAATTGGGGGGTACAAAACCGAAACGAGGTGAAACCATCAAAGCATACGTCAATATTTTTATTGGTGACACCCTGTTGAGCAGCTCAAGAAAAAGCTTGGGAGGAACCTACAAATTTGATATCGCCCCGGCAGACGCAGTACTCGAGCATTACCCACCGTTGATGGACGCCGCCTTGCTCATGGGAATCGGCGACAGTGCTACTGTTTTTCAACCCCTAGATACAGCGATGCGTCGTTTTGTTCCCAAAGCGGTGCAAAACCAAAAAGAACTTCGATTTGAAATAGCACTCGTCCAAATCATCAATGCGGACGATAAAGCAAAGGCGGAACAAGCAGCAAGCCTGCGTGCGGCAAACCTGAAAACAATGGTCCAGTCAATGGTCCAAAAATACAATTCCGGTACCCTAAACGAGCCTTTGACCACCACAAAATCAGGATTGAAAATGCTCCTGCTGGAGCGCGGAACGGGAAAACTCGTCCGCGTAAACGATGCTGTACAGGTACATTACTTCGGCTTTTTGAAAGATGGAACTTGCTTCGACAACTCCTTCGAACGCCATCACCCGCTGGCATTTCCCGTAGGCGTTGGACAAATGATCCCGGGATTTGACGAAGGGGTCATGTTGTTGCCACGTGGTTCAAAAGCGTATCTGTTTATCCCCAGCACATTGGCTTATGGTGATGCTGTTGCCGGCGATGGACTGATTCCTGCCCATTCAGAGCTTATTTTTTACGTAGAAATACTGTAACAACTTATCACACGCACTCGTCTGCTGTACAGATGCGTGAAACCTAATTTTTAATTTCATTTTTTTAAAAAACTCCGTTTCCAGACATGACGATCGAGCAACTCAAAGAGTTGAAGGATAAGCTGGCGGTCCTTAGGAGGTATCTTTGACGTGGATCACCGATCCAATGAAGTTGAAGACCTGACCAGCCAAACCTTAGACCCAAACTTTTGGAACGACCCCAAGCGGGCCGAAACCATCCAACGAAAAATAGGCATAAACAAAAAATGGCTCGATGAATTCGGAGCCCTCGCCCGGGAGGTAGATGATACCGAAGGCCTGTATGAATTCCAAAAGGAAGGCATGGCCACAGAGGTAGAAGTGGATTCGCAGTACTCAAAAACTGCTGCCATTCTCGCTGATGCAGAATTTCGAAGTACCCTCAACCAGAAAGAGGACGAAATGAACGCCGTGCTGACCATCAACGCTGGCGCTGGTGGTACGGAAGCGTGCGACTGGGCATCGATGATACTCCGGATGTACCGAATGTGGGCAGAAAAAGCCGGGTACAAGGTTATTGACCTCTTCGAACAAGACGGAGAGGCAGCGGGTATCAAATCTGCCAGTATCGAAATTCGGGGCGATTACGCATACGGTTGGCTCAAGGGCGAAAATGGCGTACACCGGCTGGTACGCATCAGTCCGTTCAATGCGCAAGGCAAACGCCAAACGTCTTTTGCCTCTGTATTTGTGTACCCACTCATCGAAAACGACGAAATTGAGGTGATTGTCAGCCCGGATGACATCCGATGGGATGTGTTTCGAGCTTCCGGAGCCGGCGGACAACACGTCAACCGTACAGAATCTGCCGTTCGTGTCACCCACATCCCGACCGGTATTGTTGCCGAATGCCAGGCCGACAGGAGCCAGCACCGAAACCGAGACACCGCACTCAATATGCTGAAAAGCCGACTCTACCAACTGGAATTGCGCAAACGTCAGGCTGAAAAAGATAAAATCGAAGCCGGCAAAAGCAAAATTGAATGGGGCAGTCAGATTCGGTCTTATGTGCTAGACGACCGCTGGGTAAAAGATTTGCGTTCGGGCTACAAAGTGCACAACCCCGATGCTGTGCTCAACGGCGAGCTCAATGAATTCTTCAAAGCTTATCTGATGTGGGAACGGAATCCGACCGGAGCATTGGCAGACGATGAATAATTATTGGCCCAAAAAAATACCCTACGAGGAGGTTTCTCATGTATTTGAGAAAGCCTCCTCGTTTTTTTTTCACGTGTATTCGTTTTCTCGCCAAACTTGATTTTATTTGCTGCTTAATTCACAGACATTATGACTTCACGTCGCCGTGTACTCAAAACAATGCTGGCAGGAGTAGCCGCCATTTCCACCGCTCCCGGCCCCACCTTCGCCGCACTCAACGTGCCATCCCCCGTTAAACGACATGGTAACATTCGCCATGCGGTATGTCGGTGGTGCTACGATGGCTATTCCCTAGAGGAATTGTGCACTTTCGCCAAACAAATCGGCATTGCCGCCATTGACTTGGTGGGACCCAAAGAGTGGCCCATCTTAAAACAATACGGCCTCGACTCCTCCATGTGTAATGGAGCAGAAATAAACCTAGTAGATGGTTGGAACGATCCAAAATTCCACCCCCAACTCATCAAAAATTACTCGGAAATGATCCCTATTGTTGCCAAGGCAGGCTACAAGAACTTGATTCTTTTCAGTGGCAATCGCCGGGGGATGGACAACGAAACCGGCCTTAAAAATTGTGTTGACGGATTGAAAAATATCCTAGGATTGGCTGAAAAAAACGGTGTGGTACTGCAAATAGAAGTATTCAACTCCAAAGTAGACCACAAAGACTACATGGCCGATAACACGCCTTGGACCATCGAACTCTGTAAGCGGCTTGGCTCAGAACATTTTAAAATTTTGTACGACATCTACCACATGCAGATCAGTGAAGGCGACATTATTCATACCATTCAAGACCATCACGCCTATTTTGGACATTACCATACGGCTGGAGTACCCGGTCGAAATGAAATAGATGATCGGCAAGAATTAAATTATCCGAGCATCATGAAAGCCATCGCAGCAACCGGATACCAAGGATACGTAGCACAAGAATTTATCCCCCTGTCAAAAAACCCCTTGGGTGCCTTGGCCGAAGCCATTGATATTTGTGATGTTTAGTAACCCTTTTAGCCGTTACGATATAAACGCTACAACCCTTTAATCCACGACATATTCACGATTTTCACCCATATATCATTTATTAAGCAACAAAAAATGGCAGAAAAATACGACGCAATCGTGGTCGGATCCGGCATTTCCGGGGGCTGGGCCGCAAAAGAACTGACTGAAAAAGGACTTAAAGTACTCCTGTTGGAGCGCGGAAAAGATGTAAAACACGTCACCGATTACGATACAGCCAATAAGCATGTATGGGAATTTCCACATCGAGGACGCATCACCGAGGAAATGAAGGTAAACCATCCCGTTCAAAAACGAGATTACCCTTATTCCGAATTCAAGCCCGATTGGTGGGTGGACGATACCGAATGCCCCTACACAGAAGTCAAACGATTCGACTGGTACAGGGGGTTTCACGTGGGCGGAAAATCACTGATGTGGGGGCGGCAAAGCTACCGCTGGAGCCCGATGGATTTTGAAAGCAACGCAAAAGACGGACATGGCGTTGATTGGCCGGTTCGGTATGAAGATTTGGCGCCTTGGTACGACTATGTAGAACAGTTTGCCGGTATTTCCGGTTCTATGGAGGGCCTTCCACAGCTTCCGGACGGAAAATTTCTGCCCCCCATGGCGTTGAACATCGTTGAAAAAGATGTGGCCGCTCGTCTGAAAGCAAAATATGAGCACCGTCGGTTGATCATCGGGCGTACTGCCAATCTTACAGAATCTATCAATGGTCGAGGCTCTTGTCAATATCGCAATCTGTGCTCCAGAGGATGCCCGTTTGGCGCCTATTTTAGCACCCAATCCGCTACCCTACCCGCTGCTGTTGCCACGGGCAATCTCACCTTGCGTCCATTTTCGTTGGTCAGCCAAATTTTATACGACAAAAATAAAAAACGGGCGAAAGGTGTATTGGTCATTGATGCGGAGACGATGCAAACCATTGAATACGAAGCAAAAGTAATTTTTGTATGCGGTTCTACCTTGGGATCAACATTCCTACTACTCAACTCTATTGAATTGGGTGGGTTGCCCGATGGCTTGGGCAATACCAGCGGCCAATTGGGACAAAACCTCATGGATCACCACTTCCGTTGCGGTGCCAATGGCGAAGTAGAGGGCTATGATGACAAATACACCTATGGTCGCCGTGCCAATGGATTCTATATTCCTCGCTACCGCAACTTCTTTGGTGACAGCCGCTCCTACCAGCGCGGATTTGGGTATCAAGGTTCTGCCAGTCGTCAGGGATGGGAGCGTGAAATTGCGGAACTTAGCATCGGAGCAGACTTGAAAAACGCCTTGGTGGAACCCGGAAAATGGACCATTGGAATGACAGGTTTCGGAGAAATGCTGCCTTATGAGAAGAATAAGGTTACCATTGACAAAACCAAGAAGGACAAATGGGGACAATATGTACTGTCTATTGATTGCGAGCTGAAAGAGAACGAGCAAAAAATGCGACAAGACATGATCAACGACGCAGCAGAAATGCTGGAGGCCAGTGGCGTAAAAAATGTGAAAACCTACGACAATGGATCATTCCCCGGAATGGCCATACATGAAATGGGTACGGCACGGATGGGCAAAGACCCAAAAACATCGGTACTCAACAAATGGAATCAAATGCACGATGTGCCCAATGTGTTCGTCACCGATGGCGCTTGTATGACCTCCATCTCTTGTGTAAATCCATCCCTTACTTTTATGGCACTAACCGCAAGAGCGGCAGAATATGCCGTCAATGAGCTCAAAAAAGGCAATTTATAAGCGTTCAACTCCCACTATTAGCATCAACATAAATTTATTATGAACCGTCGCGAACTTTTACAACGCACCTCCCTCGTCATTGGTGGCAGCTTGCTTGGCGCCGACAGTATGTTGGCCAAATCCATCCACTGGGATGCCTTGGACGATGCCATGGATGACAAAGGCTTTGGTATCTTTACAAAAGAACAAGTGAGACTGCTGACAGAAATAGCAGATACCATCATACCCACAACCGACACACCCGGTGCCAAGGCAGCCAAAGTCGGACCTTTTATGGCCGTCATGGTCAGTGACTGTTACGACAAGGCCAAACAACAGCGCTTCCTTGATGGACTTGCTACGCTCGATCAAAATTGTAAGAGCCGCCATGGAAAAACATTTCTCCATTGTTCCGCAAAAGTCCGGCATGATCTACTCGTCGAATTGGATGGCCAACAAAAAAACTATTACAAAACGAAGAAAAAAGAGGATCCTGACCATTATTTTAGGGTCATCAAAGATTTGGTTTTGTGGGGGTACTTTACCTCCGAAATAGGTGCTACCAAGGCACTCCGATCGGTGGATTACCCGGGCAGGTACGAAACCATTGACTATAAAAAAGGCGACCGCGCCTGGGGGCAATACTAAAATCCGCTTGCCGCGTTTGGCAAGGAACGTAACAATGGGCTGCGCCTATGATGACGTTCTTTTCCAAACGCGGCATTTGTACCTTTGGTGGCCCATTCTGTAGGATATAAATTATGCCTTTACCCAGAAAACTTGAAAGCCTGATACGATTTGCGCCGTATCTTTCCGCAAAAAATACGTCACGATGCGGAAATCACACTGCTCTTTTTCTCCACAATGGTTGCTGCTCTGCGCCTTTTTTTGTACTTTATTCCAAGTTATAGGACAACCAACTCCAACCGATGCCGCAACAAGGCAACAAGGTTTTGAGCAGCGTCAAGCACTGAAAAGCAGTTCCCTACTCACTACAATCAAGCCGGAAAGCATCGGCCCCAGTATTTTTTCCTGCCGTATTACAGACCTAGATGTCAATCCGGACGATCCCACTGAACTCTATGTGGCCTATGCTTCGGGGGGGCTTTGGCACAGCAAAAGCAACGGAACCAAACTCGATCCGGTTTTCGATCACCAGGCAAGCATGACAATCGGCGATATTGCCGTAGATTGGAAACACAATGTCCTGTGGGTTGGTACAGGAGAGGCCAACAGCAGCCGCTCTTCGTACGCCGGAACCGGTATGTACCGCAGCGCCGACGGTGGATCCACTTGGGAACATTGCGGCCTTTCTGAAAGTCACCACATTGCGCGCATCATATTACATCCCACCGATCCCAATACGCTATGGGTTGCCGTTCTTGGCCATCTGTATTCACCCAATACCGAAAGGGGCATTTATAAATCTACCGATGGCGGAAAATCGTGGATCCAAACCCTTTTTGTCAACGAAAACAGCGGCGCCATAGACTTGGTACTCGACCCCAATGATCCCAACACACTTTTTGCCGC
>JBIPOY010000012.1:0-21164 GCA_044378705.1 Saprospiraceae bacterium | reverse complement strand
ATTTCCGATTCAGCCAAAAAAAGCGGCGCAAACAAGACCGCCTCCGGAGCTGTTTGAAGGGCTTTTTTTACGGCTTTAAGGTAGTCTAGTGGCTCAAAAAGTGAAAAAAAGTGGAATTCTATGGCTACTCCAAAATGCTGAACAGCCTCCGCTGCGCGCTCCACACCCTCCTTGGGCTGTGCCCAGTAGAGGTCTTGACGAAAGTCGGGCAATATGACGGCAATTCGCGTTTTTTTCCGATTGTTGGCCAAAGAACGTGCCATGATGTTGGGTTCATAGCCCATTTCGCGCATAACAGTTGCGACACGTTCCCGCACATCAGCAGAAACATGGCCACGGTTGTGCAGTACCCTGTCAACTGTGCCAATGGAAACACCTGTCTGTTTCGCGATGTCTTTGATACGAATACGGTGATGACTCATGTAATTTCGTTTGGCGAAGCAGCTCAAAATTATTGATGCAAAACCGAACGCAAGGTAGGACAATTTAAAATTTCGTGAACGCAGTGAATTTTTTTTCCCAAAATAATAATAGCGTCTTTGAAGAGCATAGCAGAAGAAAAAATTTTCCGTGTGCGTACACTCAAATAAAAAATATTGCCGTGTGCGCACACGGTTTGAATATGACGCTTTACATTTGGCGCATCATTCTATTCAGTATTTTGATCACCAACCAAGAAAAGCCCCCGTCGACAAGACGATAAAAGTATGAAAGTCAAGGAAAAGGCCCTCGCCGGTTACCTAAAGTACGAACTCAAAAATTTTGAAAAACTACCCGTCAAAATCTGGAATGACTCGGTAGAAGCATCTCGTCATGTGGCTCAGTCCATTGGCTTGGCCATTCGGCAGCGCCAGCAAGACGGCGAAAAAATCGTACTCGGGCTCGCCACCGGCAGCACACCTATTAATGTGTATGAAGAATTGGTGCGAATGCACAAGGAAGAAGGACTCAGCTTCCAAAACGTGGTCACTTTCAACCTCGATGAATATTACCCCATGCCCCGTGAAGCCCGCCAAAGCTACTGGCGATTCATGCACGAATACCTTTTTGACCATGTTGACATGGTACCTGAAAATATCCACATCCCCGATGGAACGGTACCCATGGATCAGGTGGCCAACTACTGCGAACGGTATGAAAAACTAATTGACCTCGCCGGAGGAATTGATATTCAAGTACTGGGTATCGGTCGTACCGGTCACATTGGTTTCAATGAACCCGGCGCATGGGATAGCTCGCCCACCCGCATGGTCCGGCTTGATCACCTTACCCGCCACGATGCACAAAAAGATTTTCAAAGCGAAGACGACGTGCCGTATCGGGCCATCACCATGGGCGTAGGAAGTATTTTCAAAGCTCGTACCGTTTACCTGATGGCATGGGGGCAACACAAAGCACACATCGTCCAGCAAGCCATCGAAGGGGAAATTTCCACCTCCGTACCTGCCTCCTTCCTCCAAAAACACCCCAATGTAAAAGTGGTGCTCGACCGCAGCGCAGCCGAAGAGCTTACCCGAATGAAATCACCTTGGTTGGCCGGTATCTGCAACTGGACAGATGACCTTATTTGTAAGGCTGTCGTTTGGCTCTCCCAAAAAACACAAAAACCCATCCTGAAACTTACCGATGAAGATTACAATGAACACGGCCTCAGCGAGCTCATCATTGAGCAGGCCAACTCCTACGAACTAAACATCAGAATTTTCAACCGCCTGCAACATACCATCAGCGGATGGCCCGGCGGAAAACCCAACTCCGACGATTCCAACCGGCCTGAGCGCGCAAAACCCGCCAAAAAACGGGTTATCCTGTTCAGCCCCCACCCCGATGACGATGTTATTTCCATGGGCGGTACCTTCCAGCGCCTCGTTGACCAAGGACACGATGTACACGTGGCCTACCAAACCTCCGGTAATATCGCAGTACACGATTATGACGCCCTGCGCTATGCCGAGTTTATGCTGGAATTCGGCGAAAGCCAAAAAACGCTGGATGAAGCAGAAACCAAACGCCTGAAAAAAATAATTCAGGTGCTCCGAAAAAAAAGCTCCAGTGATGAAGATACCTCCGAAGTGCGCAACATCAAGGGCCTTATTCGCCGGGGGGAAGCCCGATCCGGAGCACGCCTGACGGGCCTGCAGGATGACCATATCCACTTCCTCGATTTGCCATTCTATGAAACCGGACGTACCCGAAAAAAACCGCTCGGTGACGTGGATATAAAAATTATCATGGACCTCATGGAACAAATAAAACCGCACCAAGTATATGCTGCAGGTGATTTGGCCGACCCCCATGGTACCCACCGCGTTTGCCTCGATGCTATTTTTGAAAGTTATCGCCGACTAAAAAACCAAGAGTGGCTGAAAGACTGCTGGGTGTGGCTGTACCGCGGCGCTTGGCATGAATGGGCTGTCCATGAAATTGAAATGGCTGTTCCCATGAGCCCCCAACAACTTAGAAAAAAACGCCAAGCCATCTTTATGCACCAAAGCCAAAAAGATCGACCGCCTTTCCCCGGTGACGACAAACGCGAATTCTGGCAGCGGGCAGAAGAACGCAACCGCGAAACGGCGCACGCCTATCGTGTGCTCGGATTGGCCGAATACGAAGCCATGGAGGCTTTTGTCCGATGGAAACCCTTTTGATCCACTATATTTTGCGTATGAATTAATTATTTAAACCAACCATTTCAGTATGAAGCACAAACATAAACAAGCTCTTCAAAGAGGTATCTTCCGGATACCGCTGCTGCTGCTCTGCCTGGCTTTTGCCGGCCATATCAGCGCGCAAACCGTGAGCGGTAAGGTGACAGATGCCACCACCGGCGACCCACTTATCGGCGCATCTGTACGGGAAGATGGTACCAGCAATGGTGCCGTTACCACCGTGGACGGTACCTACCGCATCAAGGTCAGTAACCCGTCCGCTAAACTCTTGGTCAGCTACACCGGCTACCAGGCGCAAACAATCATGCTCGCCGGCAGAACAACCGCCGATGTGGCGCTGGAAGCCGGCACAGCCCTCGACGAAGTCGTCGTGACGGCGCTCGGTATCTCACGCGAGAAAAAATCGCTTTCCTATGGCGCCCAAGAGGTGTCCAGTGGCGAGCTCAACCGCGTAAAAGACGCCAATGTCATCAATGCCTTGTCTGGACGCACCGCAGGCCTCCAAATCAACCGCAGCGGATCCGGGGTGGGTGGCTCTACCCGTGTGGTCATGCGGGGGCAAAAATCAACCCGCGACAACAATGTGTTGTACGTGGTTGACGGGGTTCCTATGTTCAACTATTCGCCCGGCCAGCCAGGCGATATCTGGGGGCAATCCGGCAATTCCGGCAACGTTGGCCGCGATGGCGGAGATGCTATTTCAAACATCAACCCCGACGACATCGAGAGTATGACGGTGCTGAAAGGCGCATCCGCCGCCGCTCTTTACGGCAGCCAAGCAGCCAATGGCGTGATCTTGGTAACCACTAAAAAAGGGAAATCAGGCGACGCCAAAATTGAATTTTCCTCCAATGCAACTTGGGAAACACCGGTGATGTCTCCTGAATTGCAATTCTCCTACAACGCCCGTCCAAATGAAAATTTTAGCTGGGGAGACAAAGGGAGTTCAACCGACCACGTCCAGGATTTCTTCCAAACTGGTGCTACCTACATCAACTCCATCTCGATGACCGGTGGAAACAAAACAGCTCAAACGTACTTCTCGTACGCCAACACCTCCTCCAAAGGAATCGTTCCTACCAGCCAACTTTCACGCCACAACGTAACCCTGCGTGAAAATGCAGCATTCCTGGATGGCCGTCTTACGTTGAACGCTACCTTGAACTACACCAACCAACGGGGCGATAACCGCAATGTTTCAGGTATGTATTTCAGCCCGCTCACAGGACTATACTTGTTCCCTCGTGGTCTGAACTATTCAGATTACAGTGGCGCCAACTTCGAAAAATACGACGAAGTGCGCAAGCTGTACACGCAAAATTGGGTGGGCAGCCGTGACGACTGGCAAAACCCGGAGTGGATCCTCAACCGCGATCCAAACTTTGATGCCCGCAACCGTTTCTACGGAACGGTGGGTGTTGGGTTGAAACTAACCGATTGGGCCAACCTCCAGTTCCGTGGCAACATGGACAAAACATACGACCGCTTCGAACAACACTCTTACGCTGGTACAGAGCCTACCCTGGCCGACGCCAATGGCCGGTTTGTCATGAGCGACCTGAAAAGTACCGTGCGTTACGGTGATATTCTGTTGAACCTTAAAAAAGATTTCGGCAGCGACTTCACCACCGCACTCACCCTCGGCACCAGCTTGAACGACCTGAAAGTAACGTCTCTGTACGCCGACTCAAAAGGACCAGGCTTGTACTACGCCAATACTTTTGTGATCCAAAACATCAAGCAACCGGGCGCCAACATCACCCAAAGCCAGCCAAACCGCACACAACTGCAATCGGTGTTTGGAAGCCTCTCGTTGGGCTACAAAAACTTGCTTTATGTGGACGTAACAGGCCGTAATGACTGGTCTTCTACCCTTTCCTTTACGAATTCACAATCGTTCTTCTATCCATCGGTGGGCGCTTCTGCCATCCTGTCGGAAATGTTTGACCTGAAAGGCATCGATTTTGCGAAAATTCGCGCCTCCTACGCCCAAGTGGGCAATGGTGTGAATGCCTATGACACCAACATTCAGTATGCTTTTCCTGCCGGCGGTGCTCAAGCCCCCAACACGGGCTTGCTACCCGGCTCTGAAGTACAAAATGAATTGTCAAAATCACTTGAAATAGGTGCCGATGTTCGTTTTTGGGGCAATCGTGCCGGTCTTGACCTGACTTGGTACAAAACAAACACCACCAACCAACGCATCGTCGTAGCCGTACCCCAGGGCAGCGGCTTGTCCAGCGCCATCATCAACGCCGGCGACATTCAAAACTCCGGTATCGAGGCTTCTTTGTCGCTTACACCCGTGCGCAACAGCAAAATGGAGTGGACAACGCAGATGAATTTCACCCGCAACCGGAATGAAGTGATAGAACTTACCCCCCTCCTCGCAGATGGTGTGTACACCCTCACCGACGGTGGCGTAAACAACTACGACATGGTTATTCGCCAAGGCTACTCTTTTGGTGAAATTGGTGGAAAAGGCTTCAAATATGTAGATGGTAAAATGGTGGTCAGCGCCGATGGCGTGCCTCTTGCGGGTGCTGATACGGTGTTGGGCAATCCTGCTCCTGATTTCACTCTGGGCTGGAACAACACCATTAAAATGGGTAATTTCTCCTTGGGTATTCTCATCGATGGTCGCTTCGGTGGCGAGGTTATGTCTGTAACCCAAGCTGTTTTAGACCGTTTTGGCGCTTCTCAGGCCACTGCAGACGCACGCGATGCCGGTGGTGTTGACGTTCCGGCGGTGCTGGAAGACGGCACTCCTTTTTCCGGCAAATTGGATGCTGAAAAATATTACACCGCTGTGGGCGGTCGCGATGGTATCACGGAAGCGTACATTTATGATGGTACCAGCGTTCGTTTGCGCGAACTCTCCCTGGGTTACAGTTTTCCAAAATCAGTGACCAGTGGTATGGGTAAAAATGTAGCCCTCCGCGTTTCGCTCGTGGGCCGCAACCTGATCTATTTCGTCAACAAAGCACCTTTTGACCCCGATATTTCGATGGCAACAGGCACCGGTCTGCAAGGTGTTGACGTATTCAGTGCTCCTTCCGTCCGCAGTATCGGCGTGAATGTAGGTCTGACGTTTTAAGTGCACTTGATTCAAACAATTATTTTATTTTCAATAAATTGAAATTAACAATGAAAAAGAAATTCACCCTTTTCCTCGGTGCAATCGCGTTGGTAGCAGTTGGTCTGCTCACCTTCCAGAGTTGCACGAAGGACTTTGAGGAAATCAATACCGACCCCTATCGTCCACAAAACATTCCGGTCGGCGAAGAATTCAAACAAGTCCTACAAAATATTTACGCTTTTTCGCCAGCCTGGATCACTCAGTTGCAGCAAAATCTGATCGGCGATGTATATTCTGGCTATATGACGCCTCCTACGCCTTTCCGTGGCAATTCCAACAATATGACCTACGACTTGGTTGACGGTTGGAATGAGTGGCCTTGGAATGTTGCCTACGGCAGCGTTATGTCACCCCTGCGCCGCATGGAACAAAATGCAGGCACCAACTACCCGGAATTCAATGCCTGGGCTAAAATCTGCCGCGTAGAGGCCATGCACCGCCTCAGCGATATCTATGGCCCAATCATTTATACCAACTACGGCGTTCTAACACCCAATGGCGGTGTTGAATACGACTGCCAGGAAAAAGCATACATGCAGTTTTTTGCAGATCTTGATGCAGCAGTTGCTGCACTTACGCCGTTGAAAGACAACGCCAATGCAAAGGCTAATTTTGCCAATTTCGACCTCGTGTACAACGGTGATATCACCAAGTGGATCCAATTTGCCAACTCGCTTCACCTTCGTCTCGCCATCCGTATCTCACGGGTAGCACCGGCTGTTGCCAAAGTAGAAGGCGAAAAAGCAATGTCTCAATCTGTCGGCCTGATGACCGACAACAGCGGCAACTTCCTCGTAACCAGCTCCGATGGCTCTACACACCCTCTCAACGTGATGGACAACGCTTGGAACGATATTCGTATGGGTGCTCCCATGGAATCCATCCTGTCCGGCTACGGCGATCCGCGTTTGGAAAAGTATTTCGAACCTTCGGTGATTGTACCGGGTGCGCACAAGGGTATCCGCCAAGGAATTGCCATCGCTGCTAAATCCGACTACGAAGGCTTCTCTGCTCTCGATGACCCCGATAAAGTACAGTTGATGACCGCTGCTGAAGTGTTCTTCCTCCGTGCAGAAGCAGCCCTCTTGGGTTGGTCTAACACCAGCGGAACAGCAAAAAGTCTTTACGAACAAGGCGTTCAGATGTCTTTCGACCAGCATGGAACCGGCAGTGCGGCCACTTACCTCGCCAGCACTGCTCCAGCTGCACCTTATATTGACCCTGTGAATGCCGCCAACAATGCAGGACCAGCCAGCGCAGTATCCCCTAAATGGGATGATGCCGCTAGTACTGCCGTAAAATGGGAGCAAATCATCACTCAAAAATGGATCGCTGTGTACCCGGATGGACAAGAAGCTTGGTCGGAATACCGCCGCACCGGCTTCCCTCGCCTTTACCCTGTATTGGTCAACAACAGTGCAGGTAAAATTGACAGCCAAAAAGGAATCAAACGCATCAACTTCCCCGGTCCAGAAAACCGCACCAACAAAGATGAGGTTGAGCGGGCAACACAATGCCTAGGTGGCCCCGACAACGGCGGAACCTCCCTATGGTGGGATATTGACTAATACGTCATTACGTGCCAACTGCGTAGTGCCCAATAAATAGTTTAGTGTATTTTGCCTGCCTGCTGTATTTTGCAGGCAGGCATTTTTATTGGACGAGTCCGGATGATCCGGTAGGCCTCCTAAACATATCCGATTTTCAACACCTTCTCAAATCATGAAACTATTTTGGTGCTTTTTCGCCCTTTTATGTCTCTTGCTTTCTTGTAAAAAAAGCCCCGCCCCCGGCGTGCTCTTCCGTACGGTGCCCCGCAGTCACACCAATATTGACTTTCGCAACCTGCTGATCGAAAAAGAAACATTCAATATTTTCAAATATCAGTATTTCTACAATGGCGGCGGTACTGCCGTGGGTGATTTCAACA
Organism: Saprospiraceae bacterium; assembly: GCA_044378705.1. Classification (GTDB taxonomy): domain Bacteria; phylum Bacteroidota; class Bacteroidia; order Chitinophagales; family Saprospiraceae; genus M3007. The sequence goes on along the minus strand of JBIPOY010000012.1, from coordinate 13,426 downwards.
ATGATGGCCTGATGGACCTTGTTTTTACCGGAAATATGGTAAAAAATCGACTGTATCTGAATGAAGGCAATTTCGAATTCAAGGACGCTACCCAGGATTCAGGCATTGCCGACCACGAGGGTTGGTGTACCGGTGCTACCCCCATTGACATCAACCAAGACGGCTGGCTGGACCTATATATATGCCGCGCAGGGTACCCCTTTGACCATTTGCGCAGCAACCTACTGTTCATCAACCAGGGCGGATCGGGAAAAAGCGTGCAATTCGTCGAAAAATCCGCCGATTATGGCTTGGGCGATCTCGGACACTCCACACAGGCTTCGTTTTTTGACTACGATAAAGATGGCGATCTAGACCTGTTTCTGATCAATCATTCCACCGTCGAATACTCCCGTGGTTCCTTGGATATCTACCAGATTAAAGGAAAAAAGAACCCGGAATTTGCCAATAAACTCTTCCGAAACGATGGAACAACGTTTACCAATGTTACAGAAGCCGCAGGTATTACCGCCAACGTGCTCACCTTCAGCCTCGGCGTCAATACCTGCGACATCAACCAAGATGGATGGCCCGACATCTTTGTATCCAACGATTTTAATGAACCCGACTATCTCTTTATCAACCAAAAAAATGGCACATTTAAAGAGGAATTGCGCGAACGATTTGACCATACCTCTCTCTTCTCCATGGGCTGCGATGTGGCTGATTTCAATGGCGACGCCCGACCCGACCTCGTAAGCCTCGATATGCTGCCCGAAAGTAACCACCTCCAAAAAATGCACTCCGGCGCCGATAATTTCGAGAAAGTTTACACCATGATCCGAAATGGCTTCTACAAACAGTACAGCCGCAACATGCTCCAACTAAACAATGGCGATGGCACTTTCTCCGAAATCGGCCAAATGACCGGCGTTTCCAATACCGACTGGAGCTGGTCGTCTCTGTTTTTTGACTTCGACAACGATGGCGCACGCGACCTGTTTGTCAGCAATGGATACCCCCGCGACCATACCAATATGGATTTCCTGAAATTTACCGCTGATGAGGTGGTTCGGATGCAAAAAGGGGAACAAAACATAGGGTTTCAGGAATATTTACAAAAAATGCCGCCCATCATGGAACCCAATTATTTTTTTAAAAATGACGGCAACCTCTCCTTCAGCAACCAAACCGAACAGTGGGGTATGAACAAGCCCGTGGTGACCCAAAGCGCCGCTTGGGCAGACCTCGACAACGATGGCGACCTAGATCTGGTGCTGAACAATACCAACGAATACGCCGATATCATTGAAAATCACGCCGATAAAAATCCGGACAATCACTGGCTGCGGTTGCAACTGATGGGTCAACAAGCCAACCCACAGGGAATTGGCGCAAAAGTATGGGCATACGCCGGCGAGCGCGTTTTTTACTTGGAGCAAAATCCTGTGCGCGGATTCCAATCGTCTGTGGATCCCATTCTGTCACTGGGGTTGGGAAATACGACCCAATTGGACTCCCTCGTGCTGGTGTGGCCAACCGATGAAAAACAGGTGCTGACCCATATACCCACCAACCAAACCCTAACCTTGAAAATTACCGAGGCCGTCGCGCGCTGGTCTCCGGAAGTACACACTTCAAATCCAGTATTCAGCGAAATGGCACCTGGCATGCCCTTCCAACACCAAGAAAATGAGCACAATGACCTGAAAAAACAAAGCCTGATGCCCTGGTTCTACTCCCGTCAAGGCCCCGCGCTTGCCCTGGCCGATGTAAACGGCGATGGCCTTGACGACGCTTTCTGGGGCGGTGCTCAGGGCTTCTCCGGCCAATTGCTGCTGCAAAAAAAAGACGGCTCTTTCACTCCTGTTGATCAGCCTGCCTTCAAAACGGATGCCCGTTGCGAAGATACGGATGCCGCTTTTTTCGACGCAGACGCCGATGGTGACCTAGACTTGTACGTATGCTCCGGCGGCTACGAATGGGAACAAAATGCAACAGACCTCCAAGATAGACTCTACCGCAACGATGGGCACGGACATTTTACAAAAGCCCCGCAGTGCCTACCCGATCTCCGCCAACCCAGCACCTGTGTGCGCCCCGCCGACGCGGATGGAGATGGCGACCAAGATTTGTTTGTAGGAGGTGGAATAATGCCCACACAATATCCGAAATCTGCTGCCAGCCGTTTGTTGGTCAACGATGGTAAAGGACAATTTCTCTTGGGCGCTGAATTCCCGGGAGCAACAGATGCCGTTTGGATGGATGTTGACCAAGACCGAGATGTTGATCTGATTGCCGTGGGAGAATGGGCTTCCGTGCAAATATTTGAAAATATCCAAGGGACATTCACCGATCAAACAAACAAGCATTTCCCCGCGCACACTACAGGTATGTGGTACGCCATACACGCCGCAGACCTCGATGGCGACGGAGATAGCGACCTTGTTGTTGGAAATTTGGGCAACAATACGCAGATACACGCATCAGAAAAAGAACCTATCAACCTTTGGTATGATGACTTCGACCGCAATGGAAGCATTGATCCACTCCTATTTTACTACGTACAAGGAAAATCATTTCCCCTTGCTTCGATGGAAGACCTTACCAATCAATTGCCCTACTTGCGGAAAAAATTCAATTATTTCAAGGATTACGCCGACGCACAAGTGGCAGATATTCTAACCGCTGCGCAAATAAAAGCTGCTTCACACGCTGAAGCCACCAGTGTTGAGACAATATGGCTTGAAAATGACCAAGGCGTTTTCCATAAAAAGACCTTGCCGGTAATCGCTCAAATAGCCCCTGTTCAAGCCATTGCCACCCTTGACGCAAACGGAGACGGACATCCGGATATAGTACTCGCCGGCAACCGTACCCATGCCAGGGTAAAACTTGGCAGTATGGATGGCAACCATGGACAGCTATTTTTGGGTGATGGGAAAGGCGGCTTCACGTACGTACCTCAGTTTCAATCCGGACTGAATGTGCGGGGTGATGTGCGGGCAATCCGAACCACAACCGTTGGCGGTAAACTCGGCCTTGTGTTTGGTATCAACAACGAAAAACCTGCCGTTTATAAACTGAACCATGAAAAAAATACGCAATAATGGCAACCCACTCGGCCCTCCCCTCGGTTCAATCACCTTTTGCGTACACCCCCGTGACCAACATGGCTGCTCTACCGACACAAACACACCCTTCACCTAGATCCTTTCATCCCACACCCGAGGCCAAGGCAACAGCCGGATTGATAAGAGCACCGGAGAGGCAAACCTCTTCAACAAAGAAGGCCTGCCGGCATCTCCTTTCCGGACAGACCACCGGCCGCTGTTGACCGGTGGAAAATCCCATAACAATTAAATTTTCCATTTGATTGCCTCCTCTGCGAAGAAAAAACTACGCTTCAACACCAATCGATGCCTTCAGAAGTACTTTTTTGTTGGTGAAAAGTTGATTTTTGCGGCATCAACTACAGATATCGGATATTGTCCGCTTCTTCGTGTCAAAAATAAACTGTCAACCATGAAAAGGCTCCTCTTTTTGCTGCTTTCCATCTCCCTGTTTTCGATCCAGGATACCGCTGCTCAAAACCAAATTCTTACCACTGAATTGCTCTGGAAAATGGGGCGTGTGGCGCTGGAATGCGTGTCACCGGATGGCCAATGGGTCGTTTACGGGGTTACCCGCTACAATATTCAGGCAAACAACAGCACCCGCGCACTTTACTTGGTACAGACGCAAAGCGGCGAGACGCGATTGCTTACCGACCCTGAAAAAACAAGCTCCGACGCCGAATTTCATCCTGACGGAAAAAAAATAGGATTCCTACGCGACAGCAAATTGTACGAAATAAACGTCGCCGGCCCGGGAGAAGCCCTGAAAGTAAGCGACTTAGAAATCAATGGATTTCATTACGCGCCCAACGGCCGATATGTGCTTTTTGTACAAGATGTGAAAAAGGATAAAACACTGCCTGATCTAAATCCCGACTTGCCAAAAGCCACCGGACGAGCCTTTGATGGCCTGATGTACCGCCACTGGAAAAATTGGCACGACCATGCTTACAGCAATGTTTTCTATGCTGAATACAAAAACGGGCAATATACCTCCAAGCCAATCAACATTCAAGGTGACGAACGTTACGATACCCCACTCGCACCCGATGGTGGTATGGAACAGATCGCCTGGAGCCCTGACGCCCGGTGGATCATCTACACCTGTCGGAAACTCAATGGTACCGAAGAGGCAAAAAGTACAAACAGCGACTTGTATGCCTACGAAATAGCTTCGGGCAAAACACTCAATTTTACCGCCGACCTGATGGGTTATGACCGCGACCCCGTTTGGTCGCCCGATGGACGCTACCTCGCGTGGACAAGCCTTTCCCGCCCAGGCTATGAAGCCGATCGCCCACGCCTGATGCTACTGGATGTACAAACGCAACAACGGGAAGAACTTACCGCAGGGTGGACCTACGAGGCCAACAGCCCTGTTTGGGCCCCAGACAGCCGCTCTTTGTACTTCTTGAGCAGCGAGAACTTCACCCAACAGATTTATCAAATTGGCGTTTCGGACAAAAAAATACGCCGGATAACAGCAGGGACACACGACTTTACAGCCCTGAAGGTGGCCGGAAAAGAACTCGTGGCTACACGTAATTCTATGGTTGCTCCCGCGGAGGTATTTGCCGTGAACCCCATAGATGGCGCCGCCCGGCAACTGTCAACCGTTGCCGATGAGGTGTGGTCTACGTTATCCAAACCTACCGTAGAACGCCGTACCGTGAAAACTTTCGACGGAAAAGACATGAATGTATGGTTGATATTGCCGCCTAATTTCGACCCAAAAAAGAAATATCCTGCCCTCGTGTACGCCCAGGGAGGCCCCCAGTCTGCTTTAAGTCAGTTTTTCTCCTACCGTTGGAATTTTGCCCTGATGGCATCCAATGGGTATGTGGTGGTAGCCCCTTGTCGCCGCGGAATGCCCGGTGCAGGGCAGGCCTGGAACGATGCCATCACCGGCAAGTGGGGCGATGCCATGAAAGACTACCTTTCTGCAACCGATGCCGCTGCCAAAGAGCCCTTCATTGACGGACAGCGCATGGGTGCTGTGGGTGCCAGCTTCGGCGGATACGCCGTGTATTGGCTGGCAGGAAACCACCAAAAAAGGTTTAAAGCATTCGTGGCACACTGTGGCTTGTTCAACCTCGAGAGTTTTTACGGCACAACCGAAGAAGTTTGGTTTCCTGACTACGATTTTGAAGGCGCTTATTGGAAAACACCCACGCCGAAAATGTACCAAACCGACAGCCCTCACCGCTACGCACAAAATTGGGATACTCCCATTCTGGTCGTCCACAACGAACTGGATTTTCGAGTACCCTTCAGTGAAGGGATGCAAGCCTTTCAGGTGGCACAATTGAAAGGAATACCCTCCCGCTTACTAACATTTCCCGATGAGGGACACTGGATGTCTAAACCACAAAACAGCCTGCTGTGGCAGCGCGAATTTTATGTATGGCTAGATGCTTACTTAAAAAAATAGGTAAGACTGGTGAGGTGGTCGCGTCTGAGACAAAAAAGTGGGCCTTTTTGGGCCAGACTGGGCGCCACCTAAGTCCCTCCAAAATATTTTTTTAACACGCAGCGCAACCGCGGTGCCTGATCTTGCAAGGTAAACCAACCTGAACACCTACTTTTACACCATCACAAAAGAAACCGCCCATTTTACCGAAATATGAAATCAATGATAACCAAAGAAACGGTTACCCCCTACGGCTCCGATGCAGGCAAAAAAGCCGAGGTGGCACAAATGTTTGACAAAATTGCGCCACAATACGACCTGCTCAACCGCGTTTTCTCACTGGGCATTGACATCCGATGGCGCAAACAAGCAATCTCCTACCTCACTAAAAGTAAGCCCACAACCATTCTTGACGTGGCTTCCGGTACCGCAGACGTGGCCATTCTTATGGCTAAAATACTAAAACCTACCAGTATTGTCGGCATTGACATTGCCAACCAGATGCTGGAACTCGGACGCGTAAAAATCAGAGACCAAGCGTTGTCAAATATTATCACCCTCGAAACAGGGGATTCCGAAGCATTGCGCTTCGAAGACAACAGTTTTGATGCCATCACCGTCGCTTTTGGTGTTCGAAATTTCGAAAACCTCGACAAAGGCCTCTCTGAAATGCTCCGGGTATTGCGCCCAGGTGGCAGATTGGTAGTACTAGAATTCTCTAAACCCCATATTTTTCCCTTCAAACAACTCTACAACACCTACTTCAAATACGTTTTGCCCTACATTGGGCGTTTAACCAGTCGAGACGTGCGGGCCTACACCTATCTTTTCGAAAGTGTACAAGTTTTCCCGGAAGGCCAGGACTTCAACAATATTTTAACCAAAATTGGTTTTCAAAATCCATCATGCGAACGATTGACGCTCGGAATATGCTCCATTTACTCAGCCGAAAAATAAGGCATCTACTGCTGCTCATCAGCAAAAACCTCATCCCATCAACGTTGCTTCGCGCGGTTCTGCCCGTAGCCATTGCAGTGGGGATTCAATTGCCCTCTGCCTTTGCACAGCACAACCAAGGCAACCTCAACTATTTCGATTTTCAGCAGAAGCCTTACTACTTTGGCATCACGCTGGGGTATAACTCCAGTAATTACCGCATCTACCACTCCAAAGATTTTATCCGCAACGATTCCTTCGCCCGAGCGGAGTCGGTAACAGGTCCGGGGTTTAACCTAGGAATTGTATCAAATCTTAAAATTGGAGAATACTTCGATATTCGATTCCTCCCAACACTATCGTTTGCTGAACACAGCATCCAATATTCACCGGCTGGAAGTGGCCGTATCCTAAACCGGCCCATAGAATCTGTGTTGGTGGAATTACCCTTTCACGTGCGCTACAAATCAGCCACCTACCATGACTTTCGACTGTTTGTCATCGGTGGGGTGAAATACTCTTTCGATGTCGCCAGCGACTCCCGAACCCGGCAATCCGCCAGCCTTGTGAAAATTGCCCCGACTGATTTCCAAGTGGAATACGGCGCCGGAATTCAGTTCTTTTTCCAATATTTTATCTTTTCTCCGGAAATAAAAGTTTCTCAGGGACTGAACAACGTACTGATATACAACGATAGGCTACAACAAAGTACCGTCTTGGAGAAAGTACTGTCTCGCACCTTTACCCTGTCTATGCACTTTGAAGGGTAGCCCAAAAACAAATCACCCGGCGATTAAACCCGCTTTGGCAGACACCTCCATCATCCGGTCTATACTGGCTCGACCCTGCTCGATGACCCAATCGGGCAGCACTATCTCCGGTAGTTCGTACAGCATACAGAGGTAGAGCTTTTCCAGCGTATTGCGTTTCATGTGGGGGCACTCATTGCACGCGCAGTTGTTCTCCGGGGGCGCGGGAATGAACGTTTTGGTGGGGCTGGACAACTGCATTTGGTGCAGGATACCCGCCTCTGTTGCCACGATAAACTCCGTAGAAGGATCCTTCATGGTAAATTTTAAGAGCCCCGTCGTGCTTCCAATATAGTCTGCAAGATCGAGAATATGTGCTTCGCACTCCGGATGCGCAATAAACTTGGCATTGGGATGTCTGTTTTTCAACTTTACAATGCGTTCTAGGCTAAAAATTTCGTGCACCATACAGGCACCGTTCCACAACACCATATCTCGACCCGTCTTCTTTATCAAGTAAGCGCCGAGGTTTTTATCGGGTGCAAAAATGATCTCACGATCTTTTGGGATGCTCTCGATGATTTGAACCGCATTCGTGCTGGTACAACAAATGTCCGTCAGCGTTTTTAATTCAGCCGTACAATTGATATAACTCACCACGACGTGATCCGGATATTTCTCCTTGAATTTTCGAAACAGGTGCGGCGGACAGGAATCTGCCAAAGAGCAGCCGGCCTTAAGATCGGGTAACAGCACCTTTTTTTGTGGACTGAGCATTTTGGCTGTTTCCGCCATGAAATGTACCCCGGCAAAAACAATGATATCAGCCTCCGTCTTGGCAGCCTCTTGCGAAAGCCCCAAGGAATCACCAATGTAATCGGCAATGTCCTGAATCTCTGATTCTTGGTAATAATGGGCTAAAATAACGGCGTTTTTCTCCTTTTTAAGTTGGTTGATCGCCGCGACAAGGTCGAGCGTTGGATCCACTTCAAGGTTGAGATATCCGAATCGGTCAAGTTGTTGGGTGGCAAGGGCAAGAGCGTCAGTCATGGCATTGTGTTAAAGTGATAAAGGTACGGGCTTTACAAATGTATCTGGTTACTTGTTTTTGTAACTGGTTAGGTGACACGCTGTCCTCAAGTTCCAGTAATTTGAGGACGTCGTTGGAGTGTTCAAGAGCACGTCGCAAATAGTCCCGTACTGTGTTTTTAGACACCTTCAACTGCCTTGCCGTAGCCTTAATGGATTGGCTGTGGTGAAAATTGCGAAGAATCGCTTCGATCTGGTCCATACGTTTTGGTTTTGCCATCTTGATCCGATTTTTGAAGATCAAGGTGGTGGTATTTTACGTATGTATCCACATTTTCAAGGGGGGTCAGACCTTCCGGAAAGTTATTAACATTCAGGGGGTCAGACGCATCGGAATAGGGGGTCAGACAAAATCGGAATGAGGGGGTCAGACGCGTCGGAATATACAGAACACCAAGTAAGGCAGAAACGAAACGCAATTCTCCAAGCAACTTGATGACTTTTAGAACCACAAATCCCCGCGTTGCGCAAAACCGCTGTTAGTGGCTGGGGCTTTCTATACGTCATTTGATTTTAGTTCATACTTTGTACTTCGACCACCTTGGTCACTTTTTATTAGTATTTCTTTCTCTATAAGGTCTTGAATGTCACGCAATGCAGTGTCTTGTGAACACTTTCCAATGTTAGCCCATTTTGTTGTATTTAAAACTCCAATAAAATCATCCATTAACATATTTAAAATTTTTATCTGTCGGCTATTCAAATTTAATTTTGCATTCTTCATCCAGAAATAATGCTTGTAAATAATTTTCTCTAGAATTACATCTGAATATTCAATTGCATTTAACAACGAATTTAGAAACCATTCTAAATAACGAGTAATGTCCATTCCTCCTTTCTGAGTTTTTTCTAGGATTTCATAATAGAAATTACGTTCCTTGCGAATTTGAGTTGACATACTATAAAATCTGTAAGATTGCTCATCAGATTGAGAGAGTAGCATATCACTTAGTGCTCTTGATATCCTTCCGTTGCCATCTTCAAATGGATGTATTGTAACAAACCATAAATGTGCTATCGCTGCTTTAAAAACTAAATCAGTTTTTTTTTCTCGATTAAACCAATCAAAAAATAGCGTCATTTCATTTTCAATTTTCAGAGCATGTGGTGCTTGGTAATGAACTTTTTCTTTTCCCAATGCTCCAGATACTACCTGCATGGGTCCTGTTGAATCGTCACGCCATTGTCCAGCAATAATCCTATACCGTCCACTTCTCTCATTAGGAAAAAGAGCTGAATGCCAAGAAAAAAGTCTTTCTCTAGTTAATTCTTTGTCATAATTCTTCGTTGCGTCAATCATTAAATCGACAATTCCATCAACATGTCTTTCTGAATAAATTAATCCTGATATGTTCAAACCTAGCTTTCTTGCAATCGAAGATCTTACTTGTTGCTTATCTAAGTCCTCGCCCTCAATTTCTGTTGATTTAATAATTTCTTGAGTTAAGATTTCGAGATTTGCTTCGCTTCGTAATTCAAACCCTAACATCCCCATTTTACCAATTAGCTTGCCTTGCCTGTTTCTTACCATAGAGAGCAAGGGCAATAACGTCTCGCTATTCCATTCAAATATTGGCCAGTTTGATTGTTCGTATATATACACTTTAGTCTTTTCTCCGCTTATGTTGCGGTAAAAGTAGCTTTTAATCTCCGCACTGCAAAATTTTCTCCGCACTATTTGCAGGTATTCGGCGCGTTATTCTCCGCATAGCCATACTAACCCTTGCGATTAACGGTTCCGCCTCGTCAGGTGTTCCTGATGGTCCTCCCACCCGCCGCGACTGGGATGATCGTGGCGAACACCAAGCAAGGTAGAGGGGGGCAGACGCGTCGGAATATACATTGGTAAAGCTATAACTTTACCAAATGCCGAATTAAGTAAAGCGATAACTTTACTATCTACCTGTAATTGTAAAGTATTAGCTTTACTTTTGCTCTGTCAAAGTCAATATATAACTTTACTTTATGGGCAAGAAATCACTTCAATTGCAACAGCTAAACAGCAAAATGCTGGGCTTTGCTTCACTCAAGCAGGTAGCCATTCCACCCACCGGTTGGATAAAAGCCATCCGCACCGCCATTGGTATGTCTATGCAGCAATTAGGCAACAAGCTGAATGTTTCCAAGCAGGGAATACTGGATATAGAAAAGCGGGAAAAAGACGGGGCCATCACCATCAAATCGCTGAAAGAAATAGCCCGGGCATTAGATATGCAATTGGTATATGGCTTTGTTCCAAATGATGGATCATTGGACGCATTAATTGAAAAGAGGGCCACCGAACTAGCCACCAAAATTGTATTGCGTACTTCTAATACCATGAAGCTCGAAGACCAGGGCAATACCAACAAGCGTATTGAAAAGGCCATCAAAGAAAGAGCTGAAGAAATTAATAACGAAATGCCTAAAATTTTATGGGATTAGATTTAGACTGCATAGATGGACAAACCCCCTTAGACGAAGAAGAAAAAGTTGGCCTGCTTATTTCTACCATTGCCACCCGTGGCGAGTTAGACGAGTTTGAGCAGCAGAATATTGAACAGGCAGTACAATGGACATTAGGGCGTTCCTTTAAGCCGGAGTTGCTTTTTACCGAAGACTTTATCCGCACAGTACATAAGCGTATGTATGCCGATGTATGGGCATGGGCAGGTGAGTTCCGGAAAACCAACAAGAATATTGGGGTTGACAAATGGCAAATACCATCCGACCTTAAATACCTGCTGGATGATGCTAAGTATTGGCACGAAAACAATACCTACCCGCCAGATGAAATTGCTGTAAGGTTCAAGCACCGCATTGTAAGTATTCATTGCTTTCCAAACGGCAACGGGCGGCATAGCCGGTTAATGGCCGATATTCTCATCGAAAAAATATTCAAACTGCCTGTTTTTAGTTGGGGGGCTACCATTCTTTCTAGCGAAGGAGATACCCGAACAGCCTACCTTAAAGCAGTAAAAACTGCCGATAAAGGCGATTACAGTTTGCTGCTGGCTTTCGCCAGGTCATAAGGTATAGTAACAAATCATTTCCTATACATTCAAAAGCCTCCTTCGGGGGCTTTCCCGCCGCGCCTAGTGTTTTCACCAAGTGCAAACGGCGGAGTGCGTGACATATCTTGTAAAAATAACAATAAGGCGGCCATTTCTGACATATATTTGGCATTTCAGCGAATAGTCACCCCGATTCGAGGCACCAATGCGAAATCACGACAATCGGGGCTCTTAACAATCACATCAACGCTAAGAAGGGCCACTCACTCCGCCGTATGCGCTTGGTGAAAACACCAAGCGCGGCGATCGGGATGATCGTGGCGAACACCACGCAAGGCAGAACTTACCAATCACATCAACGCTAAAAAGTGCCACTCACTCCGCCGTAGGCGCTTGGTGAAAACACCAAGCGCGGCGATTGGGATGATCGTGGCGAACACCACGCAAGGCAGAAACACCAAGCGCGGCGATCGGGATGATCGTGGCGAACACCACGCAAGGCAGAATTTCATTTATGTGGATCGTTTATTCAAAATTAACCTGTTCAAAATATTCTCTGCCTAATGCGTACGGAATTAATTTTTTGTGTTGCAGCCTTCCAATAATAATGGCCGGATGCGTTGTGAACTGTTTTGCAAAATCCCGGATGTCTTCTTCGCTTAGTGGTGCTGCTGCTAATATTTCCGCTTCTTCTTCTTCTGTCAATGTCCACTTGCAGGCAAATTCATCCGCTTCCTGTTCTTTCTCCATGTCCTTGTCGGTATAGTCCAGATTCTCCAGGAAAATATCCTTTTTACCATGTAAGAGAATATGCCCTGCTTCGTGAAAGAAAGTGAACCAGAAACTATCATTGCGGTTATAACGGTCTGTTAACTGTATGAAAGGTGTATCTTTCAACCAACGGGTGGAACCACTTATCGGGGCTTTATTGATGCAAGGGGTATGAACCACTTTAACACCTGCTTCCAAACAAATACTTTGCAACTGGTTAAAGAAGCCTTCAGGATGATTTGCCATGATTGCTTTCAGTTCCGGCAATACTTCTTTAAACTTCTTTTCTGAATAGTCGTTTGCTTCTAACTCCGCTGCCTGTAATTCACCTTTGCGAAGCCATGCAGAAATTGCATAAGGTTCTTTGGATTGAGCCAGTGAAATTCTGAAAGCAACTTTTAGTTGCTGCTTGAAGTAATAATCTTCCCAGGCTGTGTGATTGGAGAAACCAAAGAAATCAAGCATTTCCATTGTTTTTTCTTCAATGGTAGCCACTTGTGGCAACCATCCTTTCTTTATCATATCTGCTAAAGGAAATTGCTTTGCCCATGCCAATGCTTCCTGAATAACGGTTTGCCTTTTCTCTCTTGCAATGTATTCATCGTAACCTCTTTGGTGGTTCATCCAAAAGTTTGCAGGGATCTTGGTGACATTCTCAAACTGCACCGCCATATCGGGCGTAATGGAGCTTTTGCCGTTAACAATGGCTATAATGGTTTTTTCAGGCTTTCCTGTTCGGAGTGCAAACTCATTTTTAGGCATCTCCATTTCTTCCAGTTTCTCAGCCAAAGTTTCGCCCGGATGTGGAACTGATTGTGGGAAATATTGATTTTGCTTGACCATGATTATTTTTCTTTATGATAGTTTACTACTTCTATAACTTCTACTCCTGTGATTTCCATCCAAACATACTGACCATATTCGTTGGTGGGGATGGGGTTTTCGTGAGGTGTGAAAACCAACCTGTAAGGTTGGTCTAAGTCGCAAGCCCATTGCCCTTTCCGGTTGTTGGTAAGTTCGTGGTAGTTGCCGGGCAAGTTTCTTACTTCTTCAAGGGTGGTGGCGAATCTTAGCTGTGTCAACCTTGTTTTGATCTTATCTGCCCGGAGCTTACCAAACTCCTTTACCAGCTTTCGGTCATCGTTAGCCAGTTTCTCGAATTTCTTATCTGTAAAAGTTATTTCCACTGCAAAAATAATCCCATTTTGATTAACAGCAAGTGTACGTTAAAATATTTTATAATTATGCTTGCCGCCTAATTGTTTATTGTTCTTGTTTAGACCTCCTTTTCCGCCGCGTCAGGTGTTCCTGATGGCCCTCCCACCCGCCGCGCTTGGTGTTTTCACCAAGTGCAAACGGCGGAGTGCGTGACATATCTTGGAA
>JBIPOY010000154.1:0-7403 GCA_044378705.1 Saprospiraceae bacterium | reverse complement strand
AACTTGTCTTGTACTTCAACTTGGATATTACACTCGTTGAAAATTGGCGTACCGTCTGCACCAATGGACAGATTTCCGTTTACATCCGTCTGATACACGCGCAGCGTGATCGTTTGGGTTGTACCAACCTCGCAGCAGTAGAACTTGATAGAATCTTGCTCAGAGATCGCACGCTCAAACTCACTTGGGAAGTCTGGGAATACATCGTCGCAAGATGGGTGACCGTTGGTCGTGTTCAGGCCAAGGATACAATCGCTGTATGGAGCCTGACGACGAATCGTGAATTTCACATTGTTACACTGGTCATAAGAACCGTCGTTGAACGTAGTTGCTTTAACCCACGTTACACCAGCAAAGGCGCAAGCAGTGAGGGCAGCAGGGTCTCCGTTCGGGCCGGCAGGTCCGTAGCAGTCAAATGGATCATCAACGCCGATCGCTACCGTAGTAGTCTCGTCGCATGATGCAACCGGTGGTACGTAGTCACGTACGGTCAAGCGGAAAGAGCAGCTTGTGGTGTTGCCACAATCGTCTTCAGCCATGTACGTAACCGTGTGGGTACCCTGTGGCAGACATGGCGTCCAGCCATAAGCGCCCAACGTGTCAAGATCCCAGTAGTTGTTGCCCGGGAAGTCAGATACACTGCCACCAAAGGTTTGCATACCGGTCTGTTCGCCCGTGAACGGGTCAAACGTTACGATCATTCCAGAGATGTTGTTGATCTGTGAGCAGTTGTCTTCGATGATTACATCAGGAAGATTCACAAATGCGCAGCAAGAGAATGGATCCGTAGATACCGTCATGTTTGCTGGGCAAGCCATAGCAGGACCTTGTTCGTCCAATACTTTGATGATTTGGTTGTAGGTGAAACCGTCACCTATGCACCAGTCAATAACAGTCCATTCGCGGCGGATTTTGTACGTTCCGTCACATACTTCGATCACGAGATCATCGTAATCCCAGTTGATGTTACAACCGGATGGTACACCAAATACATAAGGGAAGCCCTGAAGACCTTGGCCTTCAATCCACTCAGGTGTTGGGTATGCGTTGTCTGTGCAGTGGAATGCAGGAGCATCGATATCGTCGTAGTCAGCTGGCATTGCAGCGCCGTTCAACGTTGGACGTTTGAAGCTGATCTTTTGGATGCACGTAGAAGTGTTGCCACTGCAATCGCGTGCGGTCCATTTACGGTTGATCGTCTGTGTCAAACCTGATGCGCAGTTCTCAGGAACTACTGCGTCAATGAACGACAGGTTGTCAAAGCAGCAAGATTCAGCAACACCTGGAACGGTGAAGCCTGGAGCTGCCAGTGCAATGTAGGAAATGTTCAACGCGAAGGTATTGATTGTACCAACGTCACCGCCAGCACCGTCAACGCATTTCAGCGTCCATACACCCTGCATGTTTTCTCCATCAAACTTCACCAAGAAGTCTGTAGAGCCGGTACCAGGACCACCGCAAGCCAATGGCTTACATACATTGCCGTCATCGTAGTCTGCACATGCAGTGTAGCAGTCAGGATCTTCGTCGTCATACGTGAAGATCAGACCGTTTGCAAAGAATGCACAGTTGTTGTTCCAAACTTGGAATGTCGTGCCCGATGGGCTCGTCAAGACAACGTCAAGGTCACCAACCCACGTGTGGCTGATGTTTACCTTCAGGTTAATGTCCAAGATCGTTCCAACATTCGGGATATTGATCGTGGCAGATCCACCGGCAGGGTTGCTGTCAGGAATCTGAACTGGTGTGTTTGTGCTGACAAAATTTGCGTTGGTCAGTACGTTGTTGGAAGCATAAGGATCAGGGTTAGAGTTGCAAGCGAACGTGTAGTCAATACACGTCAACTTTGGTGCAATCTTGTCTTCGATTTTAACAGATCCCCAGCATTTGTTGCCTGTTTCTGGGTCTGTTACGCGAATCTGGTAGGTTTTGCCAATGTCAGACGGGCCAACACAAGCAGCTACCCATGGGCCGTTGCCGTAAGGAAGCGTTTTGTCCAATTCTACTGTGTAGTGGTCGTAGCAGCCATAAGGGCCACCTTCCAATACGTCATCTGCACCGATACAAGCAGCGCAGTCAGCGTCCAAAGAAATGTTCACCAAATCATTGCAGTTCAACTGCTGGATTGGGTTCGGGTATTCTTTAACCGTAATTTTTGAGCAGCAGCTCGCAAGTACGTTGCCATTCAAGGGGCTGCGCAACTCAAAACAGTTGTTCGTAACACCGATTGGGAAGTTTGAACCAGATGGCAGACCGGACGTCTGAACCAAAATAGGTGCTCCTGGCATCAGGACGTTACCAACCAACTGATTGATTGGGTGAATGAAGCCGTAGCCCAAGCTAGCATAAGAGGTTGGCGTTGCAGGGAAGCCGAACGGTGAACCGTTGCAGCTCATGAATGCTTGAGCCAATATACCATTGTAGGTAGAACCTTGGCCGAATGGACCACCCGCGATTTGGCGGTGTTCTACAACAAATTTATCTGTTGCAGAAATCGTTACCGGTGCCGTCAATGGCGCGTTGATGTTCACACCAAAACCTGGTGCTGCAATCGCTGCTGACTGACCAACCAAGGTCATTTGAGCAGGATTGAGGGTAGTTCCGATTGTTCCACTGTACGTGTAAACGAACACTTGTACCGTGCTGGCAGACCAGGTATTGAAGTTCTGGCTAACCATTTGGAAGTTACCACCTGCATTGAAGTTGTGACCGCCCGAAGTACCGGCCAAGTCGTATGCACGCCAGTGGCTTGTTGGGTTAACACCACACTGCAGTGCGTCGTTGGTCGGTGGAGGGTAAGCACCTACGATCTGTGTGAACGTAGTTGGCGTCAACACAGGTGTTGAGCAGTTGCCGGAGTACGTTGGCGCTGGGTAGTCAATGACCGCAGAGCAAGCACCTGGATCCAGGTTGTAAGAAATTGCTGCTGGGCAAGTGAATACGCATGGATCAGGTGCTGCCACGAATGTGATAGACCAAGAGATCATCGCACCTGTGTCACCACCGGCGGAGTCGTTGATGCGCAATTTCCATACACCATTCAGGCCTGCGCCCGCGGTGAAGGCTGCCAGCGTACCGATGGTACCTGCTGCAGGATCTGCACAAAAGCCACCCACGGCACCTTCCGGTGCGTACGTGCCCGTGAAAGGAGCAGCGCCACCCGTGATGGATGGTGCGCCGTCTTGGAACACGGTGTTGGTGAAGTTGTCACCTGAGCCGCCGTTGCCGGTTGACAGCGCAATGCGCTGGCCGTTTGGCGCCTGGAGGTACATTTCAAGGTCACCAGTCCACGTGTGGGTCAGGTTGATCTTGACGCTTGCTACTGCCGTTGTGGTGTTGGCTACTGTGTTGTTGAACTCAGTAACCACCGTACAACCGCCTGTGCCCGAAGAAGGGATAGCGTTGTTACCGGCAGTGTTGGTGGCGGAACCATTGAAGGTCACCTGTGCAGAAGCGGTGCCTACCAGGCAAACCGCTACCAACAGCACCAAACTACCCAATAAGGTAAAATTCTTCCTTATCATGAGATTAAGTTTTTGAATTTAGAAAGTGTGTGTAAGTGAAAACAAAACCAATAATTATTGGCACATGCCAAACAATGGCTTCGTTGCATTGTACAAACCAGCCAATTGCTGATTGGTGATGGACTCATTGCCTGCTGATTTTGCGGCCAATGACAAATTTGTCAGCAGCGCAACCTCAGGTGCAACAGAATAGTCGCGTACATCAGCAACTACCTTCTGGTAGTACTCGTACTTAACTTTGTCCAGCAAAGAAGCAGACCCGAAGGTTGCTTTCATGGACTGTGACTGCGACTCAAGCGAAGCAATCCCAGACGGTACGTCCGTAGCCGTACCTACCGGGCAAGCATTGACGCCCAGTTTTTGAGCAAGAAGACCGTAGGGGTTCTCAGTCGAAGCTGTTCGCTGACCCTGGGCTCTTGCGTCAACAGTGCCCAAAACGAGGAAAACTACCAGCAAGGCACCAACGCCTGCGAGTCCCCTCAACTTGTTCATTAGCAATTGACTCATGTTAATAAAATGTTTGATGAAAAAATTATGTGAAAAAATTATTTATATACTTCCTTAAACAACAAAAGCACTTAAGATCGTGGAATGAAACACGAACTAAATGCTAAAAAAAACCCGGAAAAACACAATCATGCGTACAACTTAAAATCATGAGATTAAAACCCGAATTTATTAGAGTACAAACCATTGAAAAATGGTTGTTATCAATACGCTAAAAGCGTTAAAATACGACCAACAATCATGCCAAAAAGGATGGCTCTCGAAAAGAATGGATTTGGGATGTACGGTGTGCCGTGAAAAGCATAACAAAGATACTTGTTGATCGTTTTTACGACGCGAACTAGTTTTTAGATCGAACGCCCATTCCATTTGGCACAAAGACATACGTCAAATGAGGATTAAAAATCACGCTCCACCAACCAATTGGATGCAAAGATAAACTATTTTGGAAACACAAGAAATATTGAAAATAATTTTTTTAGTATGTTTCCATTGTCAAAAAGGGCGAACGCTTGCTCCGTTGTTTGATACAAAGAAATTACTTTGTGTGTTACCCAAAGACACAAGGTTTTAGTGTAAGTTTGTCCCGACGTAAAAGATTTGAAAATTGATAATTTCTATGGCAAAAAAACAGTCAAAGGCTCATCCAACACACAATACTGCCCAAAAATCTTCACGAAAGCTGATTGGAATACTGGCACTTGCCGCCGTGATATTGGTATTGTACTATATTATAGGTGTAGTAAAGACAAAAGGCCCGAGTGGCTTGGATGGCCGACTTACCGAAGAGCCGACACTCACCGCGACCAAACCACTACTTCAACTGTTGTCGCCCGACGCAACCGGTATCGATTTCGAAAATAAGATCGTTGAAGACGAGCAGCACAATGTCATCCGCAACATCAATTTTTACAACGGTGGTGGCGTGGCAGTGGCTGACATCAACAATGACAACTTACCCGATCTGTATTTTATCTGTACCAACGGAAAAAATATACTGTACCTCAACCAGGGGAATTTAAAATTCAAGGATATTACCGATGCTGCTGGGGTAGGCTCAGAAAAAGGTTTTGACACAGCGGTCACGGCAGCAGATGTCAATGCAGACGGATTTCTGGATTTAATTGTATGCCGGGCAGGACCGGAAGACAATGAGGACCGAAAAACCAAGGTTTTTGTGAACAATGGCAACCTGACGTTTACAGACCGTGCTGCAGAATACGGGCTTGCCGACAAGAGCCCGAGTACCGGCACCAATTTTTTTGATTATGACAATGATGGGGATTTAGATTGCTATTTGTTAAATTATCCGACAGACCTGGGAAACGGCAACCGAATCAATGCAAAAATGGGCCCCGATGGCGTGCCCGTTGCTGATCTCAGCCCTCACAAACCTTACGATTCAGACCGTCTTTACAGAAATGACAACGGTAAGTTTATAGATGTTTCAGAGCAGTCCGGTGTATGGAATGTAGGCTTTGGCTTGAGTGCTTCCGTAACAGACTTAAACGGCGATGGTTGGCAGGATATTTACGTTGGGAATGATTTTGTACAACCGGACAACTGCTTTATCAACAATGGCAAAGGAGTTTTTTCGGATAAATTAAGCAGTTATTTCCGGCACTGTTCCATGAGCACCATGGGGACTGAGCTGAGTGATTTTGACAACGATGGTAAAGTAGATGTGATGGCCGTTGATATGTGGCCCACCAACAACCTCCGACAAAAAAGCCTTAAAACCGCCAATCCACTCAGTCGCTATCTGACGATGGTCAAATATGGTTATTTTGAACCTGTTGTGCGCAATGTACTCCAACGCAACAATGGCAACGGTACATTCAGCGATATTGCCTGTGCTGCCGGTATTTACAAAACAGACTGGTCGTGGAGTTGCCTCTTTGCCGATTTCGACAACGATGGCTGGAAAGATTTACACATTGCCAATGGGTACCGACGTGAAGTAACAAACCGCGATTTCCAAGAATTTGTATTGTCTGAAGCCGATAAAAAGATGTCTCAGAACAAGCAAAAAGATTATGACGATATTTTGGGATTCCTCGGGCAGATGCCGTCTCACAAAATCAGAAATTTTGTCTTTAAAAACAATGGCAACTGGCAGTTTGATGACAAGAGTGGCGATTGGATGACCATGCCGGCCTCTTGGTCTTGTGGTGGGGCTTGGGCCGACCTTGATGGCGATGGCGACTTGGATTTGGTGGTCAACAACCTGGAAGAGCCTGCTTTTGTGTACAAAAACTTGTCTCGAGAACAAAACAAAGGCAATTATCTACAAGCCAAACTACAAGGAAGTCCTAAAAACCCGTTTGCCGTGGGCGCCTCGGTACTAATTGAGTGCCAAGGTGGCCAACAATTTCAGGAATTAAACCCTACCCATGGCATCTTTTCATCGGTAGAGCACCTTATACACTTTGGAGTAGGGCAAGCAACCACCATAGATAAACTCAGCGTCCGGTGGCCCGATGGAAAAACCCAAACCCTGACAAACATTCCAGCCAATCAGCGGCTGACCCTCAAATATACCGATGCCTCGGGGTATGTTCCAACCTTGGTACCCAATACCCCGCCTGCCAACACCCTGTTCAGTGATCGCACGGCTGCTGCCAACGTTGGTTTTTCCCACCAAGAAAATTCGTTCAGCGATTTTGAAACATGGCCGCTCAACCCATGGACGGTGAGTGACCTCGGACCATTGACGGCCCAAGGAGATGTAAATAGCGATGGACTGGAAGATTTTTTTGTTGGAAACGGCCCCTCCCACCCTGCTGCTGTCTTACTACAAACTTCATCGGGAAGTTTCGTGCGTACTGCTGCGGCTGTTTTTGAGCAAGATAAAAAATATGAAGACCATGGAGGCCTTTTTTTTGATGCCGATGGGGATAGAGACCTTGATCTGTTTGTACTGAGTGGCGGCGCAGAAGCATCTTCCCCTGAACTGTGGCAATGCCGAATGTATTTAAACAACGGAAAGGGAGATTTTTCCAAGTCAGAAGGCGCCCTCCCCGCTCTAAAAGACATTGGGTTGCGGGCAGTTGCACACGATTATGATGGTGATGGAGACCAGGATATTTTCATGGGTGGAAGGCTGGCCGCCAAAAATTGGCCACTCACGCCCCGCAGTGTGGTACTTCAAAACAACCAGGGGAAATTCAGTGATGTTACGAGCCAGGTTGGCGGCGATTTTGAACGCTGCGGCATGGTCACCGATCTTACCTGGGCTGATGTAGATGGTGATCAGCAAGCAGAACTCATTGTAGTGGGCGAATGGATGCCGGTATCCGTTTTCAAATGGGTGAACAACAAGTTACAAAACGTGACAGGACAGATGAACCTTGGTGCTTCCAACGGACTGTG
>JBIPOY010000534.1:0-2517 GCA_044378705.1 Saprospiraceae bacterium | reverse complement strand
GATACTTCCTACTTTCAGGGTGGCAACCTCTTTGATCCGCGCTTTTTCATGTACTACGAAGACACGGATATCTGTATAAACGCGGTATTGGCTGGCAAAAACGTTGTCTGTATCCCAGATGCGCACGTTGTACATTACTGGAATCAGTCACCAACAGCGCATAAAGCGCAGTTTATGGCAGACGCCCACCAACAGTTTATGGACAAGTATTATGCTGGAGTAGTTGGCACATCTTGTTTTCCAACTACCGTTTTCAACCGTTTTCATACCACCGGTGTTACCATCACAGACTATGGGAGCGTTGCGTCATCTCCCTCCTTTAGGTTTGTCCCGCCATTGCATGAAAAACTATACTTTGAATTGGGGATAAGCCCCCTCATGATCCCTTTTATTCAGGCGGAGTGTAGCGCCGGCACGTTTGAAATACCGAGGAAGGTGTGGGAAAAGATGCAACCTGGGACTTACT
The DNA here is from genome assembly GCA_044378705.1 of Saprospiraceae bacterium. Taxonomy (GTDB): domain Bacteria; phylum Bacteroidota; class Bacteroidia; order Chitinophagales; family Saprospiraceae; genus M3007. The sequence goes on along the minus strand of JBIPOY010000534.1, from coordinate 2,051 downwards.
ATGGCCGCGTGAGGAATACCCTTCATCAAACATTGGCTACTTGGACGTGGGAAAAAAGCCTCCGCTGTCCACCATTGCCACTTCCATATCCCATTCACGTACGCCGATTATTGTTGGGCAGCGATACGCTACATTTTGGATATTGGATGGAAGGAACCACGAATGTTCGTTTGGAGCAAGCACAAGAAGCAGCATTAATGCTGTTGTGGGCCCAGATGCCGCCGACACCTGCGCGTATACTGCATATTGGCTGCGAATTGGGGGCCCTTAGTGCAAAATTAACCCAAAAAGGATATGATGTTGTGGCAATCACAGCAGATGAAGCACTTTTGGAATACGCACAGGTACAACATCCGGGGCCTCACTATTTAGTCTGCAAGCACTTGGCAGCGTATCCTTCTTTGTTACAACCCGATGATCGTTATGATGTCATACTCTTACATGAGTCATTGCAGGAATTTACGGATATTGATGCGCTATTTACCCATACAAAAACGCTGCTGCGCGACAATTTCAGTATCGTCTTGTTGTGTAATGCGTTTTCTTATGCACCGGTAACATTGCCCTCCGACGTAATAAGCGCTGCCAGTGTGTACCAGTCATTTTCTACACTTGGCTATTTTGTTGAATTTCAAAAAAAAATTGGGCAAGAAGTCTTGCAAAATTTTGTTGAGATACTGCGGCGGGCAGAAGAAAATCGGCATTTATTAAGCATTGACGAATGTTGGCTGGATGACCTGCGGGTGCAGGCCGCTGCTTATCGCGCGGGCAAAATGGGGTATGAAATAATAGCATTACGCTTGGGCGATGTATGCATTCGAACCTATCAGGAGCACGATGAAGACCACATTTTACCGGCATTCAACAAAACCTTTGACATCAATCGCTCCATGGCGCATTGGCAATGGAAATTCAAACAACATCCGCAGGGTGGCCCATTGGTTAGTACTGCCTGGAAAGATGGTTTTTTGGCCGGCCAGTACACTACCTATCCGCTGACCCTAAGCATAAACGCGGACAGGAACGTTCCTGTTCAACACGTTGCCGACACCTTCACTGTTTCCACATACCGTGCTATTGGACGGGGCAAAAACGGTTTATTGACGCGTATATTCCGGCTGATAGAGCGGGTATACTTTGAGCAAAAAGTATATTTTATTTACGGTTTTTGTACCGGTCATCACCGCCGGCTGGGCCAGCTTTTTTTGGGGTATGTGGCCGACAAGCCTGTCTTTATGTGGCAATTACCGGTAGCGCACATCCAAAAATACCGCAAGGCGAATTCTTTGTTTGCCAACTTGGGTGGGTATCAGGTCAGCAGGCACGAAAAAGTTGGCGATTGGGCAGACCAAGTATTTGACCATGTGCGAAAAGATTATCCCTGGCTCACCCTGCGCGACAAGTCTTATCTGCGCTGGCGGTACGAGCAACATCCTGACTTTCAATATTTCTTCTACCTTACCAAGCATTGGGGGAAACCTGTGGGGTGGTGGCTGGTGCGGCAAGATGGCGATCAGTTAAGTATTGGAGACGCGTTGTTTTGCCGCGATACCGCGACCAAAGCCATGGCGGCAGGGCTGTCGAGGATGTTGCAAGACCTGCCCGAAATACAGCGTGCGGAGGGTTGGTTTTCAGAAACACCTGGTTGGTGGAATGAAATCTTACGGAATGCAGGATTCGTAAAAACCCGTGAAAACAACAACCTTTACCTCTGTTTTGTAACCTATTCAGACGAAATTAAACCCGTTGACATCGAAGATCATTTTTATTTTACTTGGGGCGACAGTGATTTGTTTTAGGCATTTTCGTCGTATTTACCCAGAAAAATGATGCTGTAGAATACAAAAAACGGAGTACACGAGTATTAATAATTAGCTGGTCGCGTCTGAGACAAAAAAAGCCAATTTCCCCAGACAGCGTGCCACCTAACCAGTTAAAAACCGTTATTCATGCCACACAATAGTCGCTCTGAAATAGATTTTATCCCATACCAAAGTGAAAAAATATTGCCCTCCGGCAATACGTTGGTTGTTGCCCCCCGCCCCGCCGCG
>JBIPOY010000153.1:0-7475 GCA_044378705.1 Saprospiraceae bacterium | reverse complement strand
GGCTCAGTAATATTACGGGTCCGGAAGATTCCATTTGTGCCGGCGCTTCAGTGCTGCTGAAAGTATCCATAACGGATGGGATGGGCTCCATTTCATGGCTCGCAGATGGGCTCGTCGTCCCCGGACAAACACTGGATTCTGTCATGGTAACGCCACAGGGTAGCACGGTACAGTACAAGGCTGTTCTAACAGATGCAAGTGGCTGTTCGGCCACCTCAGAACCTATTACGGTGAACACCAAAAAATGCTTTGAAGTGCCCAATGCTTTCACGCCCAATGGCGACGCAGCCAATGATACCTTTGGCCCGCTGTTCCTTGGTGGCAAGGCGGAAGTACTCAGTTTTAGTGTGTACAATCGTTGGGGTCAAAAAGTGTTTGAGTCAACACCACAACAAGTGGACTGGGATGGCAAGCAAGACGGAAAAGATGCCTCCAGCGATGTGTATGTATATACGATGCGTGTTCGATTTGGCAATGGCGAAGAAGAAACTCGCTCAGGAGAGGTGACATTGCTGCGGTAATAGTTGGATCGTATTGCAACAAATAAATGGCCGCGTTTGACCTTTTTGGGTCAGGCGCGGCCATTTATTTGTAGTAACTAGGAATATTACCGGACACGGCTCGAAGCTTAATTCTGCTGCTCAAACAATCCACACAACCAATTGCCTCGGCTATTCATCCATTTTTTGTCAAAACCGGCGGCGGCGGCAGCAGCTGTGATAATTTCTTCGTCTTCGAGTAGGATTCCGGATATCAGGAGCCATCCACCGGGCTGTAAAAGGCTGGCCAGTGTAGGAAGTGATTCAAGGATAACCGGCCGGTTGATATTGGCTAGAATACCGTTAAAATTGCCACCTTCCACGGCTTCAAGGGTACCACAGCGCGTCGTAACATTGTTTACATTGTTGGCGATGCAGTTTTCAACGGTGTTGCGGTAAGATTCCTGTTCTATGTCTACGGCTTCCAACGTCGAGGCGCCTAATTTTGAGGCAAGAATGGCAAGAATCCCTGTTCCACAGCCAAAATCTAGCACGCTGGCTCCTACTAGTGGGAGTCGTTCCAGCGCAGCGATACATTGCCAGGTAGTTTCATGGTGCCCTGTTCCAAAGGCCATTTTAGGGTTGATAACGAGCTCCCACATTACGTCTTCAATGGGTGCGTGAAAATCGGCCCGTACCGCGCAAAAGTTGCCCACAATCACAGGGTGAAAATTAGACTCCCATATTTCATTCCAATTCTGGCCTGGAATAAATGTTTTTTGCCAAGAAAACTCAAATTCTTGCGCGAGTGCTGTCAATAAAGGCTCCACCGCCGCTCCATCGGCACGGGCAGGAAGGTAAGCTGACATGCCTGTTTCGTTGTCCTCAAAGGTGTCAAAAGGCACTTCAGAAAGGTACGCAACGAGGATTTGTGCGGTCTCGGGGTCGGTCAGCAGGTCGTATCGATAGTAGTCCATAATGGGAATGAAAAAGTCAGAATAAGCTATGTGTTGAATGATAATTCACAAATATGTATTGGCTTTTTTTGGTAAAATCAAAATTATTTTTTAATTTATGGGATATTTTTCCATATTTGGCCCTTCCTTGCGTCACCTAGGCCAAGCGCAAAATTAGACGGAATATGGTGCCGGAGTACTTGTACCACCTGTAAATACTGCTATTTTTACCATTCAACATTCAAAAAATGAACAATCGACGTAGTTTTATCCGCCAAACAGCCGCTTTACTGGGAAGTGTAGCGTTGCACCAGAACATTGCGGCAGCGTTCCCCGTTTTTTCCCCGACGTTCAACCCTCCTTTTTTTTCCGCAGATCAGTCAGACGATGATTTCTGGCGTCAAATTCGCCTTGCCTACGCGTCGAGTCCCTCCATCATCAACCTTAACAACGGAGGGGTAAGCCCTGCTCCGCGTGCTACATTGGACGCTTTGGACTATTACAACCGAATGTGTGCCGAAGCGCCATCCTACTATATGTGGCGTATTTTGGATCAGGACCGTGAACCGCTTCGAGAAAACTTAGCCGCCATCGCCGGGGCAGCAGTGGACGAAATAGCAATCAACCGAAACGCCACAGAGGCCTTGAACTCAATTGTGTTTGGCCTGGATTTTAAAGCGGGAGACGAGATCGTACTGTCAAAATACGATTATCCCAATATGATCAATGCCTGGAAACAGCGCGAAAAGCGTGACGGGATCAAACTCGTCTGGGTGGACCTAGACCTGCCTTCCGAGGATGAAGATTACCTTGTAAAGGCATATTCATCCAAGTTTACAGATAAGACTAAATTGGTGCACATTACCCACATCATCAATTGGAACGGCCAGATACTCCCCGCACGCCGCCTTGCTGATGCGGCGCATGCACGGGGCATAGAGGTATTACTCGATGGAGCACATTCATTCGCTCTGCTTGATTACAAAATACCCGATTTGGGGTGTGACTACTTTGGCACGAGTCTGCACAAATTTCTTTGTGGCCCTTTTGGCACGGGTATGCTGTGGATTCGAAAAGAAAAAATTGAACGCGTATGGCCCTTACTTTCCAACAACGAACCGAATAGCGGTGATATTCGCAAGTTTGAAAGCCTGGGTACCCGGAGCTTTCCCATTGAAATGGCTCTTGGCTACTCCATTGATTTACATAATTTTATTGGTGGTGAACGCAAGCAAAAACGATTGCATTACCTCAAAAATTACTGGATGTCGCGCGTGAAAGATGTCCCAGGCATCAAATTTTATACCTCTCCCAACCCGAAATGGAGTTGTGCCATCGGTAATTTTGGTTTTGAAGGGAAAAAACCCGTGGAAATTGCCGACAAATTGTTCAATCAATATAAAATACACACCGTGGCAATTGACTGGGAAAAAATCAACGGGGTACGCGTAACCCCCAATGTGTACACCTTGACCGAAGAATTGGATAAATTGGTAAAAGCAATCCGAGCCATAGGCGCTGGATAGTTTTTAGGAGGAAGATGCCCGTTCTAGTGTGGCAAGCAGTGCCAAAGCAGAGCCTCGGTATGGTTGGATAACGCCCTTTGGTAACTTCGGGAGTTGTATGTGTTCGCTGGATGTTTGGGGAAGTGTTATCCAGAGAACGGCGCGGGAAAACAATGGAGGTATTTCAGCGGTCAGCTCGGGGTGGGAATGGACAATTCCTGTTCCCAGCAGCAAGCCAGAGGGATCCACTGCGGTGAAGACATCGCCCATTTGTACCCGAAGACAATAACGGGTGATCAGTCGTTTTGCGGTTGGTCGGTTGGTTGTGGTCAGGCGCCACCGGCGGAAGTTACTTTCATCCCAAGTGCCCTCGTTGTCCCAAGTATTTTTGCCGATGTTTACCCGAAAGTAATGCCGTTGTTCGGTTGTCCAAGCATGCCATTCCGATTTTGATTTGGCTACCACCAGCCAGGTCTTTGCTCCTGAAACGATATTTTTGCGCAGCGCTTGAATGTCCCAAAGGGTAGGCTGGTGCAGTTGTGCAAAAATAACTTGCTTGGGTGGGGTGTTTTGTAGCTGCGCCAATGTCTTACACCGACCGACCGTGTCTTCCAAGGCTCGTGCGAATTGAAGTGCCAACAGGGAATCTTGGATGATGACCACGTGGTCACACTGCTCTGATCGGGTCCAGTTGTACGACCCGGTGAGTACTCGGCAATCATCGGCAACCGCACACTTGTGGTGTAGTAACGCTTGGCCGGTATAGGCAAGTACTGCTGCGCCGGAGGTTTCTAAGGCCTTAAAATTTAGTCCTTCCGCCCTAAAATTAACCTGATCAAAATTAATCATTATTTTAACCGACACGCCCCTGGAGCAGGCTTCCAGCAGGGCTTGAAAAATGGAAGGATGTGTAAACCAACAAATAGCCACCTGAAGGTTGAATCTGGCAGCATTGATGAATGCAATAACAGCAGCAGCACAGTGCTGGAAGGTGGCTTCGTGCATGGTTTTTGGCGTATGTACTTTTTTGGTGGTCGCGTCGGAGAAGATACTTTGCTTCAAAGTTATCCACTTTGAAACAAAAAGGCAAGCCCCCTCCGTGCCAGACATCAAAGAAATTTGTCTTTTGGAAACCTAATATTAGTGCTACTGTTTTAGACTGTGATTCTTGTATTTATCTTAGTAGTTACGTATTATTTAAACATCTTTGCACCTTGTGAATACTGAAAAAATGTCTATAGTAAAGGATAGAAGTCTGTTCGCTATTCTGTTGGGCAGTGTTGTATTGTTTGCGGCACTTTCTTGCGAAACTCAAACCTATCAAGGAGGAGAGCGGCTGTATAAAACCATGTGTGCCAATTGTCACATGGATTCCGGGGAGGGCTTGGGTACCTTGATACCGCCGCTCGCAGGTTCTGATTACTTGGGGAAAAATATCGATAAGCTGCCTTGTATTGTGCGGTATGGATTGCGGGACAGTATCACCGTCAATGGTAAAGTATACAAGGAAAACATGGCGGGAATGCCGGGCCTTTCCGATATTCAAGTCACCAACTTGTTGAATTATGTCAACAGTGCTTGGGGCAACCACCTCCCCCCATATAGTTTTGAGGAGGTACAGCGTTTGATGGCGCAATGCCGGTAATGATTGGCTTTTTTTGTTGGCCGGTCACGCCACCTAAGTAGTTACTTTTATCGTTCAAGTAAATAAAGATCATGCGATTAACCAACCTCTTTGCTGCTGTATTTTTGCTGTATGTCAGCGCTGTTTCTGCCCAGAAAACATACACCTCTCATTGGGAATCCCTCGATCAGCGTCCCACGCCAGCATGGTGGACCGATGCTAAATTTGGTATTTTTATTCACTGGGGCGTGTACGCGGTACCTGCCTTTACCAAAAAAGGAAATTACGCTGAATGGTACCAAAACTCCCTAGAGAACAACCACCACGGGGGCCTGATCCAGGAGTATCACGATAAAAATTTTGGAAAACGCACGTATTACGATCTTGCGGAGGATTTTCATGCCGAATTGTTTGAACCGGATGAATGGGCTAAATTGTTTGAAGATGCCGGGGCCAAATATGTTGTCCTTACGTCCAAACACCACGATGGATATTGTCTTTGGCCCAACGAACAAGCCTCTCTTACCTGGGGATTACCATGGAGCAGTGATTTGGTAGGCCCGGGCCGCGACTTGGTGGGTGATTTGTTCAGCGCACTCAATAAAACCAGCGTAAAGCCTGGCTTGTATTTTTCGCTTTACGAGTGGTTCAATCCCCTTTGGCAATTTGACAAAGAAAAATATGCCCGCGAGCACGCTATTCCCCAACTATACGACTTGGTAAACCGGTACAGCCCATGGGTGGTGTGGGCCGATGGTGATTGGGATGCTACACCGGACCAATGGAAATCGCCGGAGTTTCTCGCTTGGTTGTACAATGACAGCCCTGTTCGCGACAGCGTTGTCGTAAACGACCGCTGGGGAAGTGGTGTTCGATTCAAGCACGGGGGTATCTATACTCCTGAATATCAACCTGATATGGATTTTGAAGACCATGCATGGGAAGAAAGCCGCGGCATGGGTCATTCTTATGGTTACAACCGCGCGGAGGATGCTTGGGATTACAACTCAGCGCAGTCTTTGGTGCTGCATCTCGTGGATAAGGTGTCGCGGGGGGGGAATTTCCTGCTGGATATTGGCCCTGATGCCCACGGTAATATTCCACCCATTATGCAAGATCGTTTGTTGGAGATAGGAAAGTGGCTTAGCATCAATGGAGAAGCCATTTACAACACCCGTCGGTGGCGCACACCTAGCCAGTGGGGCGAAGGTCGTCGCGATTGGAAACCTGAACTGACGGAAGGCTGGAAAACCGGGGGAGATGCTTTGCTGAAACAAACGGTTGATCCGGAACCGGGTTTTGCTGTCAAAGAGCTATTTTTTACCTGGAACCCCAGCAGCAATGCGTTGTATGCGATTTTTCCCCGCTGGCCGGACAGTGGAAAGTTGACCATAAAAGGGTTGCAAATGCCTGACAGTGGTGCAGCAATCACCTTTATGGCCACCGGAGAAAAACTTCAGTCTGATCCTATTGATGGTAATATCGTGGTGACCTTGCCCGAATACAACCCCAACAAGATCAAGAGTAACCACGCTTATGTTGTTAAGATTTCAGGCGTTGGTGCGTTCACGGCCAAACCAATCATAACGGTTTCTTACGACCAACAAACGGTAAAACCATCTGTTTCCATCACGTGTAGTACCGCGGAGGCCATTGTGCATTATACCACCGATGGCTCAGCACCCACCGAAATTTCTCCCGTCTTTTCCGCGGCCATTAAACCGGCATCCGCTTGTACCATCCGCGCCAAAGCCTTTACACCCGGCATACTGTCGAGCAATGAATCGACCAAGGAAGTGGCCATCTATGGTGTGATGCCTGCCATGGAAATGCTGCGTGCACCCGAACCGGGTCTTATCCGCCAAGTTACCAGTGTAGAAGGAAAATATACGGCTGAAAGTGTGCAGAAGGGCTTGGTGAAAAAAAATGAAGCCGTAACAAGTATTGCGATGGATCCGGTTTGCGAAGGGTCCTGTGGTATGATTTGGAAGGGCTATCTCAGCGTTCCGCAAACAGGCGGGTATCAATTTTACACAGAATCTGACGATGGTTCTATGCTTTACCTGGACGGTAATTTGATCGTCAACAACGACGGTGAACATGGGATGGAGGAGAAATCAGGAATTGCTCACCTTCAAAAAGGATGGCACAGCATCAAAATCGTCTATTTTAATTCCGGTGGTGGCAGTGACATTAAAGTTAGCTATGCACCATTGGGTGCAGAAAAAAGAGATATTTCAGACGAAATGATGGGGCATTAGGATTGATTTACCCCATCGTAAGGGCTTCTTTGCGCGTCCACCATTTCACCAGCTCGTACCAAATGACGCTCGTAAAACCGATGAGGACACCCATGGTCAGCTGAGATGGGCTCAGCGGTTCAAAGTCAAAAAACATTGCCAGTGGTTGCACGTACACCAGCGAACCGGTAATCAATAAGGTAATGCCGATGATGAGGGGTACCAAGTTGTTTTTGTACCGAATGGTGGTGAAAATACTGTAGTAAAAAGAGCGGTTGACCAAGGTAAGAAAGACATTGGCGGCAACCAGCACAGTGAACACCATCGTCCTGGTGCGTGGTTCGCCCAGTCCCTGTTGTACCGCGTATTGGTACACCAAGAGCGTACCTGCTGTAATGGCCAGCCCCTGTATGACACTTGTGGTGAGTTCGTGCCAGTTGAAAAAAGTAGACGTGAAGGGCCGGGGTTTTTGAGCCATGGTATTTTTTTCCATCGGTTCATTCTCGTAAATGATGGAGCAAGTGGGCCCCATGATCAGCTCCAGAAAAATAATATGAACAGGCGTAAAAATATTGGGGTACACCCAACCCAAAATGAGGGGGATAAAAACGGTTAGTACAATTGGTATGTGGATTGAAATGATGTATTGAATGGCTTTTTTCAGGTTGGTA
>JBIPOY010000152.1:0-7483 GCA_044378705.1 Saprospiraceae bacterium | reverse complement strand
GCCCGGTTTGGCCTCTTGGTATTGGTTGAGCAAGGCCAACGATGCTGCCCATCGACCACGTTCATAAGCCGTTTCACCATCGCGTTTCACGTCTGCGGGCTTTTGCGCAACAACCGGTGCTGACAAGAGGCATCCGATCAAAAAAAGTAGGGTACTTCGCGACATCATTGTTTCGTTCAAAGGTTGTTCAAAGATGGATACCGTTTCCAGTAAGTGGGTATTGTGTGGCGATATTCGGCTTCATTGTGGTGGCAAAAATACCGTTTTTCAGGTGGTGTACCGCTTTGTTTGTTCAAATGTCGAACCATTCGGGTCAAACTGCGTTTTCAAGCCTTGTCATTCGCTAGTTTTTCTGCAAATTTGCCCCCGCTTTGCGGCAGCCTGCTGTATTCTTCCAAAAAAAGGTCAATAGTCATCATTCAACCGCCACATGCTCGATCTATCTTTTCAATACCCCGCTTGGTTTCTGATTTTTTGTGTTTTACTTGGATTAGGTTATGCCATGTTGCTCTATTACCGTGATACTACTTTTCGCGAGCAATCCAACAACCTCCACCGTTGGCTTGGGTTGTTGAGGTGGACTACGATTACCCTGCTGAGTGCACTGCTGCTTTCCCCTTTGCTGAAAAGCCTGCTAACGGAAACAAAAAAACCGGTAATCGTGTTGGCGCAGGACCAATCGGAGAGTGTGGCCACCGATTTACAAGGGGAGGCTTTGGAGCAGTACAAGCAAAATTGGAATTTGCTTCGCGAGGGGCTATCTGCCGATTATGAAGTACATGAAATTGCCTTCGGCGATCAGGTGCGCGAAGGGGTTGATTTTACATTCAATGACAAAACCACCAATTTTTCAAAACTCTTGAGGGGTGTGTACGACTTGTATGGCGGACAGAATTTGGGCGCAGTCGTGGTGGCTTCTGATGGTATTTACAACCAAGGCAGTAATCCTTCTTACTCGGATGTAGCCATTGCTGCCCCTGTTTACACGGTTGCCTTGGGCGACACCACGCCCAAGAAAGACTTATTGGTAAAGCGCGTCTTTCACAACAAAATCGCCTATTTAGGAGATAAATTTACCTTGCAAATTGACCTCGCTGCAAACAACTTTGCCGGTAAGCAAACGGTGTTGACCGTCAGTAAAATTGTCGAGGGGCAAGCTCGAATCTTACAAACCATCCCGATCAATATTCAAGGCAATGACTTCTTTCTCACCAAAGAGGTACAAATTGAAGCCGACAAACCAGGGGTCGCGGAATACCTGATCACCGTGGCGGGTTTGCCCGGCGAGGTCACCGTGGTCAACAACCGAAAAGAAATTTACATAGATGTGCTCGATGCCCGTCAAAAAATCTTGCTGCTTGCCAACAGCCCACACCCTGATCTCTCCGCGATAAAAACTACCTTGGAAGGCAATAAAAACTACCAAGTAAGTTTGGCCTATATAGCTGACCCTGGAATTGACCCCGGAAAATATGACTTTATCGTATTGCACAATTTACCTTCTGTCAACAACGATATTGCCGGCTTGCTCAATACCTTGAATGAAAAGCGTATTCCACGGATGTTTATTGCCGGTATGCAAACAGGCTATGCAGCGCTTTCAAAGGCTCAAGGGCTGGCCTCCGTGCAAAGTGATGGCAAACAAAGCGACGATGTGCAAGGCAATGTTTCGCCAAAGTTTGCCGCCTTTACCCTCAGCCAGCGGGTCATGGAGGTGTTGCCCTCGTTTAATCCTCTGACGGCCGCCTTCGGCAATTTTGCGGCTACTCCCCAAGCGCAGGTGCTGTTGACCAAGCGCATTGGCAAGGTGGACACCGATCAGCCGCTGCTGGCAGTGGGTGAAACAAACGGCATTAAAACAGGTATTTTGCTCGCCGAGGGTCTTTGGAAATGGCGTCTGTTCGATTTTTTACAGCACCAGAACAATGAAGTTTTTGACGAATTGATCGGTAAAACAGTGCAATATTTGTCTGTAAAAGAAGACAAGCGCAAATTTAGGATCAATCAAGATAAGAATATTTTCAATGAAAATGAGCCGGTAACTTTTGGGGCAGAACTGTACAACGACAACTACGACCTCACCAATACCCAGGATGTTGCCATGAGTATCCGCAACCGCGATGGCAAAGAGTTTACCTACACGTTCAACAAACTCGGCAAGGCGTATGCCCTCAATGCCGGCATCTTACCTGTAGGCGCCTATACCTACAAAGCTGAAACCAATTTCAACGGGGTGGCGTTGGCCTACGAGGGCCGTTTCAGCGTTCAGCCCATTCAGTTGGAGCTTTTTGAAACAACGGCCAATCACGCCGTGTTGCGTGCCTTGAGCACAAAATTCGGAGGAGAAACGGTTTTTCCGGCACAAATGACAAGCATCCTTGAAAAAATAAAGGCCAATCAAACCGTCAAACCTGTCATTTATCAGACTACCAGCACCAATCCGCTCATCAATGTAAAGTGGATATTTGCGCTGTTGGCACTTTTGCTCTCTGCCGAGTGGTTTTTGAGAAGATATTTTGGGTCGTATTGATGCAGGAGCCTTTTTATGCCAAACAGCGCCATATCACGGTAGTTACTCAATAATGATAATCTCGCCCGGAGCGATGCCGGCCCTGAATGTTCCAAGGGTGGCGCCATCTTGTCTGCGGATTACCACTGCACCGGCAGAATTGAAATCTTTCGCATCGGAACAATACAAATCTCCTGTAATGGGGTGTACCGCCAGTCCATAAGCAGCTTGGTCAAACAGTTTTCTCGGCGGAAGATTCAAGGCTACGTCATACACGGCTGTTCCACTTGTAAAATAATAGGCACCGTGGAATACCGCCAAATCGTCAGACCCCTTGGGCGCAGAATGGCCTTCAAACAGGTCGAATGGCTTTCCAATCCATCCCTCGGCATTGGCGTCAGTCCAATCTCCTTTGCACAATACCCTTGGTACCAATCCGTAAAGGGTGGATCCTGTATTGAAACAACAAGGGTTTTTCTGTCCCGGAAGGATGGTTTTCACCAATTCATCTTCCTTGTTCAGGTAAAAACTAGCCAGTGTGCTGTCTGTGCCATAACCGCCCGAGTTGGGCACCAACAACTGAGTCCCATCCTGGGAAAGGGTCATTTTTTCCGGGCCGCTGCCGGTTGGAATCACTTTGACAACCTCGTTGGTCGTTAAATCAACCCGGGCAACACTCCCCGATACCCCATCTGCCCCCCATTGGCTTATGTATGCGGTGTTGTAGTCAATGGCCAAGAAATACCGCGGCAAGGCCAACCCGCCAATGGTATCCTGGTATTCAAATGTTTCAGCATCTACGACCACGACGCGGTTGGCGCCATTGACAACGATATAGCCTTTGCCGTTGTGGAAAGTGAGCGATTGCACAAATTGGCCCAATACCGCGCCGCTGTTGGCTTTTTCGTAAATGGAATCTTGGACTTCCCCTGTGGCCGGGTTGAACCAACTGATGGTGCCGCTACCGCCCCAAGGGCCTTCATTCACCACAAAAACACCGGTGGTATAGCGCGTCGGCGCAGGGTAACATTCCTCGCAATATTTATTGCAGGAAAAAAACAACAGTGAAAATGCCAAAGAAGTGTTTAATAAAAGTTTGACTTTCATTTTGTGGTATTGAAAAGTGAAAATGAAAGGCAAACGGGGAAAAGACGAAGAGGCACCGTGGTGGTGACACCCGGCGATCCCGTTCGAGAGCCTTCTACCCGAAGCCCAATGGAACATAGCGTTGTTGGCAGGTCTTCTGGCTTGTTTCAGCAATGAGCGCCTTCCCGGGGTTGAACCAGTGGCTGCGTACTTTACCCGAAAACACATCAATCCGATCGGTTGAACCCAATCAGGTTTTATATGCGGGTATCATGACGCATGCTCATCGCCTTGTTTGAAACTTACAGCAGCGGGGACTGCTCCGGAATTACACCGGATTCCCTTTTCATCCCGACCCACGTCGGGAACCAATAAACGGCTGCAAAGGTATGTTTTCAGGCGTGACATTCCTGCTCATTTGTCTTTTGTCACAAACCCAGTACATGGAATGATAAAAGTATTCCACGATGCTGTAGTTTTGCCCGCTCTTATACCTATTGTAAATGGTTAGGTGGCACGCTGTCTGGCCCAAAAAGGCTTATTTTCCGCCATACTTCGCAGATTTTTTTGACCGTAGCGCTGCTACGGCCTACAAAAACCCGCTTCGTCTGGCAAAAAATGGCCACTTTTTTGTCTCAGACGCGACCACGCTAACCAGTTACACCTGATTTTCCAAAAAAATATTGACGTGCCAACTTCCACTCCCCTGAAAAAGAAAATAAAAAAGTCTGACATCCAATCGTTTACACCACGAGACATATTGGAAAAAGCTTTTCGGCTGATGGCGACTGCCAAGGCCATGACAGAGATATACGAGGCTAATTTTAAATTTGTATCGAAATACGTTCACGCAACTTCTCGTGGTCACGAGGCCATTCAATTGGCGGTCGGGTTGCAACTTTTGCCCTGTGACTTTGCCTATCCCTACTACCGTGACGACTCGATGTTGTTGGGAATGGGACTGAGGCCGTACGACCTTATGTTGCAATTGATGGCCAAGCGGGACGATCCTTTTTCCGGCGGCCGCTCTTATTACTGCCATCCATCCCTGCGCGATGAACGTTTTCCCAAAATACCCCACCAGAGTAGTGCAACCGGCATGCAGGCCATTCCGGCAACGGGGGCGGCACTCGGTTTGTGGTACCATGAAAAAATGGGTGACGTGGAGCAATATCCGGTGGTGGTTTGTTCCCTAGGCGACGCGGCTGTCACAGAAGGTGAAATTGCCGAGGCGTTTCAGATGGCCGTGTTAAAAAAACTGCCCATTTTATACTTGGTACAGGACAATGGCTGGGATATTTCCGCCAATGCTGCTGAAACAAGGGTGGCGGATGCTGCGACCTATGCACAAGGTTTTCCCGGATTGGAAGCGGTGCGCATCGAGGGCAATGATTTCATGGAATGTTGGACCACCGTGCAGGATATTTTCGAGAAAATGCGGCGAGAACGGCGCCCTTTTTTGCTCCATGCGCGGGTGCCTTTGCTCAACCATCACACTTCCGGGGTGCGTAAGGAATGGTATCGTGACGATCTGGAAGAGCATGCACAACGCGACCCGTATCCCATCCTAAGAAACCAACTGTTGAACACAGATTTTTCAGAACAGGAGGTGCTACTGATGGAAAGTAGTGCAATGGACACTGTTTCGCTTGATTTTGAGTCTGCCAAAAATGCAGAAGATCCGCGACCGGAAGATTTGTTTACCCATGATTTTGCGCCAACGCCCATTACCGAGGAGCGCGGGAAGCGCAGTCCTGTTGGTGGCGAGGTAAAAGTGATGGTGGATTGTGCGTTGTTTGCCATTGAGGAGTTGATGCGCAAACATCCTAATTGCTTGTTGTATGGGCAGGATGTGGGCCGGCGGCTGGGGGGTGTGTTTCGGGAAGCTGCCACCCTGGCAGAGAAATTTGGAGACAACCGGGTTTTCAATACACCCATTCAGGAAGCCTTTATTGTCGGGAGCACTGCCGGTATGAGTGCCGTAGGGCTAAAGCCGATTGTGGAGGTTCAATTTGCCGACTATATCTGGCCGGGGCTCAACCAACTCTTTACCGAAGTGGCCCGTTCTTGTTACCTGACCAATGGAAAATGGCCGGTTGGCTGCGTGATACGGGTACCCATTGGTGCGTATGGCAGTGGCGGGCCGTATCACAGTAGCAGCGTGGAAACGGTGTTGACTCAAATACGAGGTGTCAAAATTGCCTATCCAAGCAATGGCGCCGACCTGAAAGGCTTGTTGAAATCGGCTTGGTATGACCCCAATCCGGTGGTAATCTTTGAACACAAAGGACTGTACTGGAGCAAGGTGAGAGGCACGGAAACAGCCCGATGTGTGGAGCCTGATGAGGATTATGTCGTGCCTTTTGGCAAGGCCCTTACCGTGCTTGCTGCCGATCAACAGCTAGTCGAACGCGGAGAGACGATGGCGGTGATCACCTACGGCATGGGTGTCCACTGGGCGCTCAACGCAGCGCAGGAGCATTTTCTGGGCCGGGTTGAAATTATTGACTTGCGTACTTTGTGCCCCATAGACGAAGAAGCCATGTATGCGGCAACACGCCGTCATGGCAAAGTACTGGTGGTCACCGAAGAACAGGTGAATGGATCCTTTGCCCAAACACTGGCCGCGCGCATCCAGGAACAATGTTTTACCCATTTGGATGGCCCCGTACGTACCCTTGGCGCCGAAAATATGCCGGCAGTGCCCTTGAATACCACCTTGGAACAGGCCATGATTCCATCTATTGAAAAAGTAGCTGCTGCGATGGCAGCCATACTGTCTTGGTAATGGAACGACTTAGGGGGTACGCTGTCGGGCCAATAAAATGGCCATTTTTGTCTCATTGGTGACCACCTAAGTCGGTTCCACGTCAGATCAGATCAAATCAGCCAAGACCTTTTTTAGGTCTGAAACCGATGCCAACAATCCATCGCCCTCCAAGCCGGATAGTTGTGCTTCACTGTGTGTGCCATTGGTAACGGCAAGCGAGAGTAGGCAGCCTGCATTTCGTCCTTCGGCGAGGTCCACCGGGGTATCTCCGATTTTAACAACTTCTTTTGGGTCAGTGATACCAAAGTGGGCCATCGCTGCTTGTATCATATAAGGGGCCGGCCGGCCGGCGGTGACCTCGTCACTGGTGACGACAAAATCTATGGTTTCCCCAATTTTCCATCCCAGGCGGTCGAGTATAATGTCGGTTACAAACCGGTAAAAACCTGTATTGAGCGCTATTTTGATGTTGTTTGTTGTACACCATTCGAATATATCGAGGGCCCCCTCCGTTGGTTCTACCGGTTGAGTCAGGTAGTATTCTTCCAGGATTTCGCGAAAAACAAGATACGTAGCATCTGCTTTTGCTGTGATGACTTCCAACGTAGCATCTTCCAGTTGTTCTTGCCACAACAGGATAAACACTTCGAGTTTAGAAACACCCATCAATGCGTTGAGACGATCATCGGTGGCGAGAATTCCGGTTCGTATGCAGGCTTCCCGGAAGCAGTACAGAACTTCATCTCGGTCGCGTACCGTGGTACCGGCAATATCAAATACGATCAATTTAATCATGGTAGAAGTGTGTTGTGAAAAGAGTGAAAAACAGGACGTGAAAGTAACAGGTCTAATATTACCCCATCATAAAGTTTAAGTGGCGATTGTTAACATTTCGTAACGTATTGGTTACGTTTGATGTATGTGACAAAAACATGGTGGTCGTCGTCTTAATCTTGCGGCATGGAAACCGTAGGATCCTCCGTGGTGAGCCGATGGCTTGTTAAATCGCCCACCGTTGTGCTGGTGTTGTACAGCTGTATCGTTGCTTTTACGGCCTACTGCTGTATGTATGCGATGCGCAAGCCTTTTACGGCAGCCAGCTACACAGGGTTGGAGTG
>JBIPOY010000533.1:0-2521 GCA_044378705.1 Saprospiraceae bacterium | reverse complement strand
TCCAAATGGCACCTGAGTACTGCCAGAGAAAAATTACGCGTATTGATTGCTCCGAATGGAGACCTAAAGCAAAAAAAAGTTTAACAAATCGTAGTAACTACTAAGGTGGTTGCGTCTGAGACGAAAAAGTAGTCTTTTTTAACAGACAGCGCGCCACCTCATTCGTTACAAATCATACAGCAAATGCAAGACGTTTTGAAAGAAAAGAACACCGATAAGGGATGGTCCGCAATGCGGGATATCCTAGACCGGGAGATGCCGACGGAGCCCAAACACCGACGTTTCATCGGATGGTGGTTTGCAGGTCTGTTGATCCCGTTTGTAGGCTTTGGTTGCTGGTATTATTGGAACACAGCTTTACAGCCAACTCGTCCTGATAAAAAATCTGTTGACGCGCCTATTTCGCCCTTTTCCGCTGTCGAAAGCCAGTCCTCCTCCCTTCAAAACCACGTCAATTCAGGTCCTAACAACGGGTTGAATAAAACCCTGGAGACCACTCTCCACTTGCGTGTAAACACTACGGAGCGTTTGGCTAAAAATTCATTTCAACAGACATTGGCAGCGAAACACCTGCTGTCATCATCGACAAATGTAGTGTCCACTCAACCTTCCTTCATTCCCCCAATCCACAATCTTACGGAGGTCATATCCTCATTTCCTAACGACAGTTTTAATGTGCTTACACCTTTGTCAACACGGCAAGTACCGAACTTGTATTCTAGTCAAAGAACACAAACCGCCCTATTATCGGAAGCGCTCCCCCAAAAAAAAGTCGAAATTTCAAAAAGACGGCGTTATCAAATGGGTGTTAGTACCTCGTTGGCAACAGAAAAGTTTAACACCATCAACCAATTGACGGGTGGAGTGTCCATGCAATGGTCTCTAACCGGACCTTGGGGTGTGCGGACAGGGTTGTTTTTCAATCATTACACGCCATCCATAAACAATCTGCCGGTTGCTTCCCTTGGAACATCCGATATAAACAATACACAACAAGCGGGTTATGTTTCAACGGATCTGTTGGGTAATATTATCACGACGATGAACGGAACACCTGCGGTCGGCGACATCATCGTACCCGTCCAAAAAAGTATGACTATTGAAATCCCCCTCTTAGTGTCCTATCATATTCCCAAAAAAATAAGGTTGTTTGGTGGTGTCAGTACCTCCTTTATCACGGCCATTCAGACTGGAAATACCGTTTATTGGAACGGAATGTTGATCACAGGAGACGTTAACAAGCGTTTCAATAATTTGGCGATACAGAAACTTGAACGCTGGCGATTGGATGGTCAGTGCGGCATCGGAACGATGTTGACGAACAACATTGAGATTGGTGTGAGCGCAAAATTTCCGATCCGCTCCATCGAATCGGTCTCCCCTGAAAAAGCAGGCAACTTCTTGGCTGCTTCCTCAGACAGGGCAACGACGGAGCAACATAGAATGGCAATATTTTCGGTTGGTGTTACTTATTTCTGGCGCGACAGGCACGGACAACAATGATGGAATGGCGGCTGTTATGGCGGAAAAAACGCTTGGAATGGAGTGCCTACTCGTGCATCATTTCCCAAACAGCATCTACCACATCCTCAACTTGAGGTTTTGAATGATAATCGCCATCCTGTCCATAGGCCGGGCGGTGAGGTTTAGCAGAAAGGGTAACAGGCGCGGCATCCAGCCAACGGTATCCCCCTTGTTTTTCCAATACCTGCTGCAGCATATAAGCAGAAGCTCCGCCATCAAAATCTTCATCCAAAAACAACACCCGATTGGTCTTTTTAAGACTTTTCACACATTGATGATCCAAATCAAAGGGCAAGAGTGTTTGAATGTCAATCAGTTCTACTGAAATATCTCTGGCATTCAACGTCAGGATCGCATCTTCCGCAATACGTACAGACGCGCCGTAGGTAATAATGGTTACATCAGAGCCTTCTTTCAATACGTCAGGAACTCCGAGCTGGACCGTAAAAGTTCCAACATTGTCTGGAAGACGTTCCTTCAAACGATAAGCGTTGAGTACCTCTACCACAATAGCCGGATCGTCGGAACGAAGGAGGGTATTGTACATTCCAGCAGCTTGGGTCATGTTCCGTGGGACACAGATGTGCATACCCCGCAAAGATCCGAGCATCATCCCCATGGGGGAACCACTGTGCCATACGCCCACCAATCTGTGGCCACGGGTACGAATGATGGCCGGTGCTGCCTGTTGATTGTTGGAGCGCCAGCGCAAAGTGCAAAGATCATCTGAAAGCGCAGAAAGCCCGTACAGGAGGTAATCTAGGTACTGAATTTCTGCAATGGGGCGCAACCCACGCATCGCCATTCCGATGGCCTGCCCCATGATGGTCCATTCGCGAATGCCCGTATCAAAGACCCGGTCGAGACCATATTTTTGCTGCATACCGCGCAACCCTTGGTTTACATCACCAATTTGGCCGACATCTTCTCCGAAGACGAAGATTGTCTGATCCCTTTCAAAATTTTGATCAAAACAAGCATTGAGTATTTCATAGCC
>JBIPOY010000011.1:0-21343 GCA_044378705.1 Saprospiraceae bacterium | reverse complement strand
TGTAGTTACCCTTGTTTTTCACCCGATTTTTGGAAGAAAAATGATGCGCTACAAAAATTTCGTTTTTGGTTTATGCCTGTTGATGCCTGCGTTGTCAACACTGTTTTCCTGCAAAAAAACACCCTCGAAGCTCCTTTTTCACTCGGAACTGGGCGAACTATCGGTTCTTATTGACCAAAATATCCCCGATGAAGCTGCCGATCAACTGACTCAGCTGTGCTTGGCGCCGCCCGATAGCCTCGCCGTAAACACCCTCCTCCACAACGGCTTTGTTGAACTAAATTTTCAGGCATCCGGCATTTCGCCCGGAGATGACCCAAACCATGCACCGGTGAGCGGATCTTTCGTGGTGAGCAACGGCAGGTTTTTCTTCGTTCAAGGGCGGGAACACTCCGATGCCTCCCTCGATAAATGGGAGATTACCCATGGCCGTACGATACCCGCTGCCCGACGAGCCCTGTACAAGCAAAAAGGCGGCACGCTGGCGTTGGAAGGCAAGTGTTGCGTATTGGGCGCCATCGTATCGGGAAAAACAACGCTGGACAGGATTGCTGCCCTTCCCAGCGATGCCCAAGGAAAGCCCTTGCGGACGGTAGCCATACAATGCAGTGCTGTGATCCTGTGAATAAACCTCATCCTTCCGCACGCCAACCGTCTTGGCACACGTGTCTTATTCGCCATTGTACGACACCCCGTTGGGCAACCCCTTACATAATACCGCGATCTGCGTTATCTTTGGTCATCGTTTTCCATTCCAACACGACCTTTTATGCGCAAACCTCCGTTTTTATTACTGCTACTGCTTGCCCTTCCCTTCCTTTTGGACGCTCAGCCCAAAATTCAGCTCGTTGATTGGGCATCCGATTTTAACCGGCCGGTGGACATCGCCCACTGCGGCGACAACCGAATGTTTATCGTGGAACAAGACGGCGTGATTTGGGCGCTCGACAGTTTGGGCAATCGGCTTGATACCTTCCTAAACATAGATCCACGGGTGAATTCAACCAACAACGAACAGGGTCTGCTCGGTCTTGCATTTCATCCAAACTACGCCCAAAATGGCTACTTTTTTGTTTATTACATCAAAAACAACGGCGGCGCCACCCAGGTTTCTCGCTTTTCAGTGAAACAAAACAACGCCAACGAAGCCAATCCCGACAGTGAATTACCCGTGCTAACCGTAAGCCAACCCTTCAGTAACCACAACGGTGGATGTATCAAATTTGGCCCTGATGGCTATTTGTACATCGGACTGGGGGATGGCGGTTCTGCCGGAGACCCTCAGGGAAATGGCCAGAAAAAAAATACCTACCTGGGTAAAATGCTGCGTATTGACGTCAACAACAGCAGCAGCACAACACCGTACGCGATTCCTCCGGACAACCCGTTTGTGGGTCAACCCAACTATTTTCCGGAAATATGGTCTTTGGGATTGAGAAACCCCTGGCGCTTTTCCTTCGACCGGGCCACGGGTGATCTCTGGATCGGTGATGTAGGGCAAAATGCCCGGGAAGAAGTTGATTTTGAACCCGCCAATACGGGTGGTCGGAATTACGGCTGGAAGTGCTACGAAGGTCCTCAAACGTACAGCACCAGTGGCTGCCAGCCCGCCAGCGCATATATTTTCCCGGTATTTAGTTATGCCAACCCCTCCATCGGCTGTTCTATAACCGGCGGATTCACTTACCGGGGCAACAAGTACCCCGACTTGCAGGGGGTGTATCTGAATGCCGATTATTGCACCGGGCGCATCTGGGCCACCAAAAAAGCCGCAGATGGCACCTTCAGCACCGCAGAACTGGCTAATTTGGGCGACTACGAATTCAGCAGTTTCGGTGAAGACCGTGCCGGTGAACTGTATGTGGCGCTGCTGAGTTCCGGCAAAGTACAGCGCATCATCGAACTGTGCTCTCCTTTTCAGGTTGCTGCCGCCAACATCAACAGCCCGGTTTGCCAATTGTCGTTCTCCGGTTCTATTGAATTGGCCGTCACGAATGGCAGTGGAAATATTACATACGCATGGTCCAACAACCAAACAGACTACCAGAATGTCTATCTAAACCCCGGGGCATACACCGTTACGGTTACCAATGGCAATGGATGTTCCAGAATTCAGACCTATACCATCGAACAAGTAGGGCCCAACGTTCCTGTCCTAACAGCAAACGATTCGCTGCTGTGCTTTGGGCAAAATGCAACCCTTACCGCCGGTGGCTTGTCTATTCCCAACCAGTTGAATTGGTACCAAGGCAATACGCTGATTCAAACCACATCCTCCGTGGAGCCCAATTATTCCATCACCGTGGCCGGTGGCGGCAATTATTTCGTTCGGGCTGTGGACTCTCTCTGCAATTTGTCGTCTCCAACACTGACCATCAACACCGAATCAGCGGTTGAACCCGACGTGACATTGTCTGGTGACACCCTTTTCTCCCATCCTGCCTGTACCACCTGTCAGTGGTTGTTGAACAACCAACCCATCCCAGGAGCAACCGGCCCAACCTATGTAGCCGTCACCTCAGGCATCTATGAGCTGGAAATAACCTCGCCAAATGGCTGTACCTACCAGTCATCCGGTGTCCAAGTCACCATCAGCGAAACGGCACTACCCTCCTCCGTGGTCCAATTCTCCCTATCGCCCAACCCAACCAACGGTACTACACTGCTACAAATGGAATTGGCACAAGTAGAACGCTTCACCCTTTCACTCAGCGACACCAGCCAACGCCAAATCTTTTTACAAACACAACAAACAGCTAAATTTTCGCAAACCATTGACTTGCGCGCGTTGCCGAGCGGCACCTACTTCTTGCTTGTACAGACGGAAACAGGCAATTTTGTTAGAAAAATAATAAAAAGGTGATGTGACAACGGAGGAGGTGATTTACCGATTGCTTCAGCAGCCATGGACGACTAAAAACAGTGTTTTTTAAACTTCCATGGCCGCTGACTTGGTTTGTTGATGAACCTTTCCACCTCAATTCAGTTTAGGAGTGACACCCAGTAGGGTGATTGGCCCAGCAACAATAACCTCCTGTATGCACATTTCCATTCTATCCTCCAGTACCCGTATTGACCGTCTTTCCCACCGAGTAGCCCTGGCCTTGGAAAAGGCCATCAACGATGGCGGTCGGCACGAGGCTACCGTGTTGGATTTAGCAGCCTACAACTTTCCCATCATGGAAGAAGTACTGCATCGCCACCCCAACCCCCCTGAAGGATTGGCTGAATTTGCCGAAGAAATTCGGCGTTCAGACGCCCATATTTTCCTGTCCCCGGAATACAATGGAACCTACACCGCTGCCCTAAAAAACGCAGTAGATTATCTCAAGGAAAATGCATTCAGCAAAAAAGTCATCGGTACTGTGGCCGTCACTGCCGGTCCCATGGGGGGCATACGAGCTGCTGTTTCGCTGCAGCAATTGGTGTTAGGAGTATCCGGCTACGCAATCCCACAAATGCTGCTTGTAGGTCAGGTAGGCCAAAAGTTTGACGAAAAAGGGGCCGTCCTAGACCCCGCTCAGGCCGCAAAAATTGAGACATACCTTGAGCATTTTTTTTGGCTGGCAGAGGCTGTGACAGAGAAAAAGGCCCTCAATGCTGAACGTTGATGTTAAGCTTGGGCTTTTCAGCCAGTTTTTTAAGGAACACGCTGCGCTCGGCGCCTAGTTTTTTCGTCATATTCTGTGTTGGGGCTCTTTCCTTGTCGTAGCGCCTGGATGCTTTTTTGCGCTTCTCCGCGAAATAATTGCCATCTCTTTCTCCATTGCCCTTCACGGGCCCTTTGCGCACCATCGCACAACGGAAGCCGACTGTTTTACTCGCTTTATTTTCATCGAGGTAGCGCCGGGTGCCGGGCGCAAGCCAAAAAGCGCGATCAGCCCACGATCCACCCTTGATCACGCGAACACTATCGCTGATTAAGGTACTTTTCCCGAAAAAATATTCTACCTGCGACTCTTTGTCGCCATCCAAGAAATTGAATACCTCCGGGCGCTTATAGTTGTCGCGAAGGGCCGTACTGGTGGTGTCCATCAATTCATACTGCATGCGTCCCAAGCTATCCTTGACAAAAGAAGCGCCCGTTTCAGGGTCAATTTTTTTGGTCATAAACCGGTTGCCACGATAAGAATTGAGGTCTTCATTGCCCGTATCCTCCAAGTCTGCAGAGGTCATAGGGCGATACAAATCAGCCGTCCACTCATTTACATTGCCTGCCATATTGTAAATACCGTAGTCATTTGGCCAACCGGAAACCACCTCGGCGGTGTAAAAAGCATTGTCATTCAAAGCACCGGCGGTACCGCCATAATCGCCACCGCTGCGCTTGAAATTGGCCATAATTTTGCCCATGTTTTTGTCGCGCCGCTGATAGCGTACGGTGTTGCCATTCCAGGGGTAAATGCGATGGTCCGTGATCAGTTCATCTACAGACATGGCTTGGTTGCCTAAAAGTCCCAGGGCTGCAAATTCCCACTCCGCCTCCGTTGGCAGACGATACGCGGGCAACAATATTCCATCTTCCAGGCGAACGCGGCGTTCGTTTCCTGTGCGAACATCCGGCAGGTTTTTGCGCACATTGGGTTCGTATTGGCCCGCGAGATAGGCTTCTGTATTGAAATTGTTTTCGTTTTTTTGATCGGCCATTGGCGCAATAATACCGCGCTTGATGAGGATCATTTCGTTTACACGATCGGTACGCCAGGCGCAGTAATTGTTGGCTTGGTGCCAATTGACTCCTACCACCGGATATTGGTAATAATCGGGTGCCCGGAAGTAGTTTTCCACCATGGGTTCGTTGTAAGCAAGCTCCTCACGCCACACCAACGAGTCTGGAAGTGCCCTGTTACACACTTCAGGGTACGTGTCCCCATACACCCGGAGGAGCCAATAAAGATACTCCTGGTAATCAATGTTGCGCACCTCTGTTTCATCCATATAGAAAGAGGATACGGTGACACGACGGGGAATATTGTTCCATTCATAGGTGACATCCTGATCTGTCAGCCCCATGGTAAATGTTCCCCCTTTGATGAGCACAAGGTTGGGGCCCGTGGCCTGTCCTTCATAATCTGCTTTTTCAAACCCTCCCCACTTTTGGTCATTGTATGCCCAACCCGTAGTAGCAGATGTTGCCGCCTTATTACCACAAGAAACCATTGAAAAAGCCAAAAAGGCCACACACCAACAGTAAATAACCGTTTGATTCATAGTATTTATATGAAATGACTGATGTTGGGGAAGGCAAATATAGGACAAACTAACAATGCGTGCACGCTATGATATTAGAAAAAGCTCTAATTGGAGACAACCCAAGTACCCCTACTTCAGGAGAGAACTCTCGCAAACAAAAAAAGGCCCGCCATGCGAGCCTTTAAAAAATTGAAAATGCCCCACCCGCGAGCCTACCCGGAGGGGCAACCATGAGATTATAATGGCACAACACTTATGATACAGGTAACAGCCAAAAGACTGTGTATACCACGGAATGAACCCTAACGGAATAACCTGACAACCAAGCTATTTTAAACTGTACATAACTGTCAAAAAATGGCAAAATAAGCCCGGAGTAAAACAGAAAGCACCGTGGGTAAATCAACAATCCAATACCCCCTATAAGCACCTCGGCGCAAATTTACTGACTCTAAGTCGATTGGGAAAGAAGAAAAAAATAAACAACTGAAAATAAGGATAAAAACATTTAAAACAATATTATTACAAGATAAAAGTGGCCGTACCCGAGAAAAAAGACAAATATTTGGTTGATCGCACCCAAGAAAAATAGGCGCGGTACATTCGTGGTATACCATCCTTGTTCCCAAGGTCAGCAGACCCGCCCGTCAGCAGTTCCCTTCAATCCCAACCCTACGCCATTGAAATGAATCAACGACTTGGTATTAATTCCGAAGCTGCCCTTTGCACGAAAAATTGGGTCATTCAGGCCCTCTTTACTCTCGTCCAAAGAATCCCGCTGCTACTACATTTCCCGTGGAGTCTAAGGCAAATTTATACCCTCCCTGAACAAACACTCCAAGGGTATTTTTTTGAAAAAACCGCTGGTTTTGGTGCCGGCGGATGGATACCAAGGAACCCACCCCAACTCAACAATACCGTTGATACTGCTAAAATTATGGTTGGTTTCCATGCCTGCGTCATAGTGGGAGTGGGTTGGTGAAGCATTGGAAACAGGCGCCCTTTCAACACAGATTGGATGGCGTGCTGCTTTAAGAAGCGATGTACAAAAAAGCGTTATTTACAGAACAAGGCAACCGGCTCACACGCCCTTTTTAGACGCTACATCCTCCGGTTTGTTCCCGGAACTTCGTATATTCACCAGTTTATTGATCATATCAAACCAAAAAGGAGCCCCCAGCGTGAGCGCCAATACCGTGAGCGTTAGGCCCACCAGTTTCATCAAGGCCCACCGTGTGTAAAACCAGAATTTATCTCCCTTCCCACTGCCGGAAGGGGAATACGTGGGAACGGCGTGATCCCACCCCAAGGGCAGCCCCATGTCATAAACAGTGGTGTAAAGTGAATCTGTCAGGGCTTTTTTAAGCCTCAAACTAGCAATGGTGTTTTTTATTTCCGCCCTCAGTAATGCGTCAGACTTCACAGCAGTACTATCGGAGTTTGGCGCAACCAGTTGCGCTAGGTTTTGTGTAGCCTGCAGGTACAAGAGACTATCCTGTGTCGCTTTTGTGGCAGCTTCCACCAGTTGTAACGTGACATTGGGGTTGCTCTCTAAATACTTACTCAGGACGATGGTATCTGCATTGGCGGCCAAGGTGACAACAATGGCAACGATCCAAGTCGTACAGCGCGCTGACTTCTTGTATGTCCCGATGACCCGAGTCATGGCATCTTCATACCAGTCTTCAAGGCGCTTTTTGATGAACTCCAACTGACTACCAAGGCTTTTACCCTCTTCCATGGCCTGAATCAGATAACGCCTCAAATCTTCCGGGAGGAGATTTTCTGCCTTGAATAGGGCTGCTTCCAGCCGATTAAAATCGTAAGCAAAAGCCGACTGGTCTTGTTCCGGGAGCGTTTTCCGGTACTTGCTGTACACAAGATCGAGCAGGGCCGATGCGAATACCTTTGCGGGTATGTAGTCGGCCTTGCGTGATGTTTGGGTGAGGCCCTTGACGAGGCCGTGTTGCAGCAACTCCTCGCCGAGTTTTTTCCCCAGGGTATCCTTGATCCATTGTTGCAAGTGGCGACTTCTCAAATCGCGCAATTGTGCAAGCCCCTCCACCACGGCGGAAGCGATCACACTGAACAAGAAAAACAGGAAAAACAAGCCAAGGGCTAGGTTGAGAACGGTGAGGTTTTGCATTTGATTGTTTTTTTGTAACTGGTTGATTCTAGTAAGTTCCCGCTACAAGCCCGAAATATACGATTCGTACTGAAGTTTCAACAACATCACATCCCCTTGATTTTCCTTTAAGGCGGCATAATTGGCAAACAGCCCTTCCCTAATTTCGTATGCTTTTTTACTCCTCTCATGGACGGTTTCAATTTCATTGTTCAAATGTAAGGCCGCGGAATTGCCGATTGTCGAGACAAAAGTCAAGATCAGTACCCAGACAGCAAACCTTTGGGAGGCCGCGGGCGGGTTTTTGAATTGCTGATACGATGAAAACAACGTTGCCAACCCCGTGAGCGCCACGACAAAAAAACTGATGAATAGGTT
The DNA here is from genome assembly GCA_044378705.1 of Saprospiraceae bacterium. GTDB lineage: Bacteria > Bacteroidota > Bacteroidia > Chitinophagales > Saprospiraceae > M3007. The sequence goes on along the minus strand of JBIPOY010000011.1, from coordinate 13,647 downwards.
GTAGGCTTTGAGTGTTTGCTCTGTGTTTGTTATTTCGGCGAATTTCTGATTGATTTGATCAACCAGAGAAAGGAGTACTCTCTCCTGATCGAGTGTATCAGCGCCCATCAAATGGGCCAATTGATCCACCCTGCGTTCATTATCAATAGAATATACCGTAGAAATTGACTGCTCCAGCACCCCCTGATTCGCAAGGTAATGGGATAGTTGCGTATAAAAGCTATTGGTGTTGAACGCAAAAACAACGACCAAAAACAAAACCATGAGATAAAACGATCTGTTCATCGTGTAGACCCTGATTAAAGTGATTTGAAGGATGGTTATTTGATGTAACTGACGCGAAGCTAACGCAAATCTTTCACGTACAAAGCGACCTTTCGAGTACCCCGCCATTCTTCTTCTCGAAGACTGAATACCACATCAAACGGGCGCCCTTTTACGGCTTCAAACGCTTTTCCCAACCCGAATCCGATGCCGGTAAACACTGGCTTTCCTCCGGCTTGGCAGACCGAGAGGCGTACGTGATTGTTGTCGAGGATACGGCTATGCCCTGTATCCACCACCTTTTCTGCCCAAAACACAGGACTCAAATTCTGCGGCCCAAAGGGCTCAAATTGCCGCAATTGATCCCAAAATGAACGTGTTATTGCTGTGAATTCCAATTTGGTGGCAATGTCCACCGATGGCGCTTCCGATTCCGGCAAGATTGAGTCCCGGACAACCGCCTCAAAGCGATCCGTAAAAGCGTCCACATTTTCCAAAGGCATCTGCATCCCTGCGGCAAAAGCATGCCCACCGTATGAAAAGAAAAGATCTTCACAGCACTGAAGGGCGGCATACAGGTCGAAACCGCGCACCGAACGCGCCGAACCTACCGCCCGATCATTGCTCCGGGTCAGGATCACGGTGGGTTTGTAGAAATCCTCGGCAATCCGGCTGGCTGCAATACCAATAATACCTTTGTGCCATTCTTCATCAAAAAGAACGATGCTTTTTTGCTGTTCCCAACCGGGTACATTCCTAAAACGCAGCCGCGCTTCCTCGGCGGTGGCGTAATCTACGGCGCGCCGATCGGCATTGAGCAGCACCAACAGACGAGCAGCCTCCGAGGCGGAGGCTTTGTCGGCAGAAAGTAGCAGCCGAACCGCATCGCGGGCATCGCCCAAGCGACCCGCCGCGTTGATCATGGGCCCCACCGCAAAAACAAGGTCGGTAATGGAGAGCGGCTTTGACTTTTTGACATTGTCCAGCAGCGCTTGTATTCCCAACCGAGGCGACCGGTTGATCCTTCTCAATCCAAAATACGCTAGGATACGGTTTTCCCCCGTCATGGGCACAATGTCACAGGCGATACTGATGGCGACCAGATCAAGGAGTGAAACGAGTTCTTCCGTAGGGGTGTTGTAATGTAAAGCGAGTGCCTGTGCCAGTTTAAACGCAATGCCGCAACCGCTGAGGTCTTTGTATGGATACTGGCAATCGGCGCGTTTCGGATCAAGGTTGGCAACTGCATCGGGCAAAGCGCCCTCCGGCAGGTGATGATCACACACAATAAAGTCTATGCCATACTGTTTTGCCAACGCCACGGCCTCATTGGCTTTAATACCGCAATCCATGGCGACCACCAGTGTGCAGGCTTCTGCCCGGGCGTATTCAACGCCGGCAAGGCTTACGCCATATCCTTCTTTCTCCCGATCAGGCAAATAATAGTCAAGGTTTGAAGTGAGGCGGGAAAGGAAATCGTACATCAGGGCCACACTGGTGGTACCGTCCACATCATAATCGCCGTACAGAAGTATGCGCTCACCGTGTTGCAACGCAACATCGAGCCGCGCCACCGCAACATCCATATCCTTCATCGCGAATGGATTGTGCAAATCACCAATATCGGGCCTGAAAAAAAGACGCACAGCAGCCACACGCTCTACCCCGCGCTGTACCAACAACCTAGCGATGACGGGCTCTATGGCCAACTCCCCGACAAGATTGGCGACAGCGGCTTCGTCTGTGGGAACAAGTTGCCATCGGGCCGGTTTCTTCATTGTTTCTGAGGTTTACAACGAAGATAGGCGCTTTTTTGACACGAAGCAAGTGGTATTGTCGTATATCCGCAAAAAAATTATGTGTTAGTACGCATCCTCCCCGTCGGAAATGCTGGGTACTCGTCGGAAATTTTTTTTATCGGATGCTCTTTTTTTATTTTTCAACCGCAGCAGCACCACCGCTTTTGGGATTCGAGTGGGTTTTCGGGGGGTGGTTTTGAACAGCGCTTTTTCCACCACGCGGAGTAGTTTTTCTTCCGCCAAGGTCTTGTTCATGAGTTGGGAGCGCTCCGTTTGGTTGGTACAAGAAAGGATGCCCTCTCCGGATATTTTATGGGAGGCTTTTTCAAAAACCAAGGCTTTTTCGACTTCCGTGAGCGCATTAGACGCCGCCACATCAAAAAGCGCTTCGGCTTTTGTTTCTACTTTGTTCACGTTTTGTCCGCCCTTACCACCCGAACGGGCCGTGCGAAAATGAAGTTCCTGCTTGAGCAATGCTGTATTCATAGCCGAGAATTTAAGGAGTTTTTCTTAGTAATTACGCAGTGGGCACGTTGTATGGCCCAAAAAAAGGAATTCTTTTTTCAGACGCAACCACCTAATTTTTTACCATTATGATTAAACGTACGCAACCATTGTTTGGTTTCTGGCACTACCGGAAAATATGATGCGACCAACAGCGTAATACACAGGCTGTCGTTTATTATCTTTGAATAATAGTAACTGGTTAGCGTGGTCGCGTCTGAGACAAAAAATGGGCCTTTTTGGGCCAGACAGCGTGCCACCCAACCAGTTACGAATAATAAGTATAGTCAACACAACGTGGTTGTGAATGAAGTGTGATTGTAATCATTTGACAATCAAATATTTGCCACCAATCAAATCATCAAAATTGCTTTAACCACAGTCTGCGTCTAATTTTATATGACTTTATGTGCCAATAGCCGGAAATTAGCCGGAAATTAGTCGGAAAATTGCACCGTAATATTCAACAACGCTACACGCCCGCCGATTTAGATGAAAAAACTACTTCTATTATCCCTTTTCAGCACCGCACTGCTGGCTACCACTTGCTTTTACGCCTGCCAATTTTCATCCCACCCATCCGAAAAACCTCCCTCAGAGGCCGGCGCCGCCTTCCTGCACTGGGATGCCGCAAGAATGTTTCCCGATGGGCAGTTCCACACCGAAAATTATACGAAAGCATGCGAGGCCATGCACTTGGCCGCACAACTCCGGGGAGACCGCAGCCAAACCTGGGAAGACCTCGGCCCCAAAAATATCGGTGGCCGAACCCTGTGCCTGGCTATTAATCCTTTGGATACCAATATCTTGTGGATGGGAAGCGCAAGCGGCGGCATTTGGAAAAGCACCAGCGGCGGTAGGGGCGTAAACGCTTGGCAACGGGTAGAAACCGGCTTCCCGGTCCTCGGTGTCAGTGCCCTAGCCATTGAACCGGGCAACCCGAATGTGCTCTACGCCGGTACCGGTGAAGTGTACAACGTAGAAAACACGCAACCCAACGTGGCCATCCGAACCACACGGGGCACCTACGGCATCGGGATTCTGAAATCCACAGACGGCGGCACAACGTGGTTCAAAAGCCTCGACTGGGGCTATGGAAAATTGCGCGGCGTACAAGACATCAAGATAAACCCCCTGCGACCCGAAACGGTGTTCGCGGCCACTTCTGAAGGGCTCCTGCGCAGCTGGGACGCCGGAGCCTCTTGGCACGCCGTTCACGCACAAAAAATGGCCGTGGACATCGAAATTAACCCCGTGGATACCAACCACGTGTACGTTACATTCGGCTCCCTGGAAGACGATTCTACCAGCGGAATCTATCACTCCACCAATGGCGGTTCGTCGTTCTCCGAGATGACCAACGGCCTTCCCAACGGCTATTCCGGAAAAGCACTGCTCACCCTGTCGCCCTCGCAACCTCAAATTCTGTATGCCTCCATCGGCAACCTAACCAATCAAAACGGACTCTACAAAACGACCAATGCGGGCAATTCCTGGACACTCGTGAGCAGTGAAGACGTTTCCAAATACCAAGGCTGGTACGCGCACGATGTAGCGGTACAACCCAACAACCCCAACAACATCGTCTGGGTGGGCATAGATGCCTGGAAATCAACCAACAGTGGGGCCACCGTGGCGCAAAAAACATACTGGTATCTCTGGAATTTTGGTTACGTGCCGGCGGGTGGTCCCGAGGGCCCACCAGACTATGTGCATGCCGATATCCATAGGGCCTATTTTGCGCCCAACGACCCCAACAAAGTCTATCTCGTTTCCGATGGCGGCCTGTTTGTTTCCTCCAATGGCGGGGAAACCTACGAAGGGCGAAATGGCGGCTATCAAACCCAGCAGTTCTACGCCAATATCGGCCATTCAACCACCAACGGCAATGTGTGTATCGGCGGAATGCAAGACAATGCCACCGCTATCTACGCCGGCAACCCTTCTTGGGTACGCGTAATCGGCGGCGACGGTGAATGTGCCGCCATTCGACCCGGCAACGAGCTGGTCATGTATGGTTCGTCTCAATACCTAAATATGGCAAAAAGTACCAACGGTGGCGCCAATTGGTACGGCATCGGCAACGAAATCACGGAAGATGCCGCCTTCAACGGCCCCTTCGAACTTGCGCCCTCCAACCCCGACATCCTCTATGCCGGCGCCCAAAGTATCTGGCGCTCCGACAATGCCGGCGACAATTGGTACAATATTTCCAATGGCGCCATTGCTGACAACGACGTGGTACTGACCATCGCCATCAACCCACACAATCCGGATGAGTTGTTCTGCAGCACAGCCCCAACTACCACCAATCAGGCACGCGTTTATAAATTTTCAGCCAGCAATGGTATCACCCAGCAATTGGACGGTCTGCCCAACCGATATTGTATGGACATCGCCTACAGCGTCGTGGATGACAACCTGGTGTACGCCGTCTTCGGAGGCTTCAACACACCCCACCTTTTCAAAACCACCAACAGCGGCATTAGTTGGACGGCCATAGACAACGGTATTCCCGATGTCCCCGCCAATACGCTGGTTGTTGACCCCCTGCTGCCAAACAACCTCTACCTCGGCAACGACCTCGGGGTATGGTTCTCTTCCAATGGCGGTGATTCCTGGTCCCTCTATTCTTCAGATGCGCCAAAAGCGATGCTCGTGATGCACCTCGGCATTTCCGCCAACCGGAAACTGCGCGTGGCCACCCACGGACTCGGTATGTGGCAAACGGACCTTGCAGAAGCCTCCTCCACCCATGATCCGGCATTGACTTTCACCGTTGAAACAATCAAACCCAATCCTGCAACGGATAACGCCGTACTTCATTTTACCCTAAAAAGTGAAACAACCACCACCATCGACATCTTAGACATGGCCGGGCGTCGCCTTCGGAGCTCCGCGCCTGAAAGGCTGCCCGAGGGGTTGTACACCCGGACGCTCCCCATCAGTGGTCTGCTGCCCGGTACATACGGCGTGGTTTTACGAACAAAAAAAGGCAAAAAAGGTAGTTTGTTGGTAATACAATAGTACTTGGAACAAAAAAATATCGGTCAGGCTTCTAGGCCTGACCGATATTTTTCATTCAAAATAGGCTGTTTGATGTGGCGAGAAAAATCTTTGTCCCAAGGAAACAACCCCAGCAAATCCGGATAAATGACCTGCAAAACGGGGAAATCATTGCCCTTGTAAAACCACCGGCCCCAACCAAGATAGTCACGGTAGTATTGCGGCTCCACGGGCACCACCAAACATCCGAATACCTCAACGATGCCAGCATTGAATGCCCCTACTTCCAGGGATTTCCCCTCGTCATAATCTATGCTGATATTGTCAATCAACGTGTGCCTCAACGACTGATCCAAGCCAATGATGATGATCTCCGGCAATTGGAAGCGCTTGAATAACCCAACGGAATAACTGTACCCCGGTTCTTCCACCTGACCCTTGAAACTTTCCGACACATGCATGACGTTGTAACCGAAATTTTCGATGTTGTCCAATACCTGCTGCTCCGTTTTTGTGATCATAACTTGCTTTTTCAGACGGCGGTTAAAGTGATTTTGAGACTTGATTGATTGCAATCACACTTCACGCACAACCACTTTGTGTTGTCGATATAACTACTTAAATAGCACGCTTTTTTATGCTTATTGTACCCCGAGCGCCGGATGGCACCCGGGATACAATCGGTTCTGCGGGTGAAATCAGAGTTGGAACCCAACCCGAAAGCCCGCTTCCAAACGAAATTTTTTGTCTTTAAAACGGCGTTCACCGTTCAGGGCTTGTTGGTTAAAATCAAACCCGACATCCTGGCGAATGCTGTTGCGAAAGCGCATCCCACCCCCAATAAACCATTCAACTGTAAGCTTGGGATACAGGGTTTGTCCTCCATAGTGCACCAACAGGTCAAAATTTTTGACGGATTCCTGCTGCAAATCTTCGGGGTTATATTCTGAATACGACAAGCCCTCGATGACTCTTTGCACCTCGAACTTCTGCGAAGAAGTGCGCAGTACTGGCGCTATGTACATCCCTTCAAAACCATCGCTGTCAAAAAACAGGCGCGGTGAGAGGGAGAACTGATAGCCGACCTTGCCCGAACGGATGGTAAAGTCACTGTAAGAATCACACTCGTCGTAGGCAAAGTTTGGATTATCTGATTCGCAAAAGCCATCGTACTCTTCGGTGATTTCAGCCAGCAAATCACCATAACTGGCCCATAGGGGTTCAAAAGTGACCCCAAGTCCGCCTTGGAGGCTCAAGTAATCGTTGATTTCTTTCTCCAATTCGACGGATTGGCGACCAAAGATGAAAGAAACCGGACTTGTTTTCAAAATTAACCCGTGGTAAACATTTTTCTCCTTTGTTTTGTCCTCCGTTTCGCCAAAGTCAATAACTTCAACGTCTTTGGTGGGCTTTTTTTTGTCTTTTTGGGCGAAAGAATGTTGTACAGAGAGGAGGGTAATGAACAACAATAGGGTGGTGCGGAGACGCATACGTACAAGTTTATGAACGGTGGAAAAATAAGTGGCAAAAATCGGCACGAAATTTCGTCTTTTAGGCGTTTTTGTCTTTTAATATTTAAGTATTAACTTAGTGCGTCGCGTGTGAGACAAAAAAGTAGCCGTTATTGCCAGACGAAGCTGGTTTTTTCAGGCCAAAGCTGCACTACCGTCAAAAAAATGGCGGGAAGTGGGTCTTTTTGGCCCAGACAGCGTGCCACCCAACCAGTTGCGATTTTAAAATGATTGCAATCACACTTTATTCACAACCACTTTGTGTTGACGATGTTACTATTTTTCTCCCAGCATAATTTAACTAAATCACATTTCTTATGATTCGATTTGCCGCAGTCGGTATTCTCCTAATGGGACTTTGCCAAATGCTAACCGCCCAAAAGGCCGTCCTGAAAATCAGTCCGGAGATCAAACTCCCGAAATCAAAGTCTTTCCAAAGCCACTTGTACTCGGATGCGTCGAGCCACTATGCCTATTTTTACAACGCCGACCGCAGCATGCTCACCGGGCGTTCGGGCGTTGCTACCACCATACTAGAAAAGTACGATGCGAGTTTCAACGTGGTCTTCAGCAAAGAATACACGTCTGACCGCAAAGGTATTTCTTCTTTGGGGATGCGATATTTCAACGGACAATTTGTTTGGCTTTTTTCCGAAGCCAATAAAAAAGAAGACTACATCCGATACAGCATCCTGCCCGTGGATATGAATGGGAAACAAGGCAAAGCGCAAGACATCGCAAAATTTAAGTACGAAAGCCGAGACGACATCCCCTCCATTAAGTGGAGCAACTCCAAAGACTCGTCCAGTCTGTTGTTTCAGGCCATCTCCGACGACGACAAAGACGATGAAAAGTTCAGTGTTTTCATGAGCGTGATGAACAAAGACTTGAGCGTCAATTGGTCGCGGAAAATGTCTCTTCCATACACAGAAGAGCAGGTAAGCGTGGTGACTACCTTGCTTAAAAACAACGGCAGTGTTTTCATACTCGCCAAAATATACGAAGGCAATAAAGCGAAAGAAAGCAAGAAAAACAGCAAGAAAAAATCGGTGGCAGCCTACGATATGGTGCTCTTTGAATGTTCCAAAGACAGTGAAAAACCCCGCGAATTCCGGCTCCAGCTCGGCGATTCATTCATCCGGGGTGCTGCTTTGGCCACCGACGAACAAGACAACCTGAAATGCGCAGGCTTCTATTCCAATACCAAAAACGGCAGTCTTCAAGGCGTTTTTTACCTAAATATTGCCGCCGACGGCTCCATCACCGCTACCAGTAAAAAGGAATTTACGGTATCTGACCTCAAAAAATTTGGCGAGAAAAACACCGACAAGGACAAAACAGGTGAAGAAGGACTCGAAAACTCCTTTAAATTCAGCGAGTTTCTTGTGCGCAAAGATGGCTCTGCCGTGGTGGTGGCAGAAGAGAACTACATGACCGTAACCACAACCTACAACGGCCGTACCTACACCACCACGTACTACTATTATTCAAAAGACATCATTGTCTTCACCATTGATACCAAGGGAGAAATAGAACGGGTCAGTGCCATTCCCAAAAACCAAATGGGCGTCAACACCGATTACTTTATCTCGTATGTATCCCTCATCCATGGCAATGATATCGTCTTTTTCTACAACGAAGACGAAGACAATATGGGAAAACCGGTGAACAACCCAAAACCCAAACGGGTGAACAACTTCAAGGAGTGTATCGCGGTAATGACCACCCTCGGGCCCGATGGAAAACTCACCCGAAAACAACTTTTTGAAGCCAAAGACCTCGAATCGCTCTTTGTTCCAGGCGACAGCAGCCCGTTTGGTAAAAATAAACTATTCTTTGTGTCCATCAAACCCAAAATGTTCGGTAAAAGTAATTTCCGACTGGGAACGGTGACACTGCCGGAGTAGTACGCTCCGCATTGGATTGTTGATAAAAGCCCGACTTGCACTTCGCAAGTCGGGCTTTTTCATGCACTGAACGTAATTTGTGCGCACTACATCAATACGACTTCGCAAAAAGCACTCTCCTGCTACTGGGTTTCCCCGTCAGTACACAGAAACCGGCCTCTTCCTCCCAACCGAGCGGAATACAGCGGATCGTGGCCTTCGTTTTTTCCTTGATGTCAAGTTCTGTTTCGGTTGTTCCATCCCAGTGCGCGTACACAAAACCACCTTTGTTTTCCAGCACCTCCACGAAGGCATCCCAAGAATCTACTTTGGTGATGTGTTCTTCGCGGTGGGCTTTGGCTCGGTCAAACAGGTTTTGCTGAATTTCGTCGAGCAGGTTGGCCACGTGGTCTGCGATGTTGTCGAGGGGAACATTGGATTTCTCCTTTGTATCCCGGCGCGCCACCTCCACTTGGTTGGCTGCCAGGTCGCGCTGGCCAATACCCAGTCGAACCGGAATACCAATCATTTCATATTCGGCAAACTTGAATCCAGGACGATTCTGATCATCGTTGTCTATTTTCACCCGTACCCCTTTGGCACGGAGCGCCGCGGCAATCTTGTCGGCGGCTTCTGTAAGCTCCGCAGAGGGCTTGGGAATCGGCACAATAACCACTTGTATCGTGGCCAATTTGGGTGGAATAATCAGCCCATCATCGTCGGAGTGCGTCATGATCAGTCCGCCGATGAGGCGCGTAGAAACCCCCCAAGAGGTGGCGTACACAAATTCCTGCTGGTTTTCTTTGTTTAAAAACTGCACTTCAAAAGCTTTGGCAAAATTTTGCCCCAGGTAGTGGGAGGTACCTGCTTGCAGCGCCTTCCCGTCTTGCATCAGCGCCTCAATACAATAGGTTTCTTCCGCGCCGGCAAAGCGTTCGTTGGCGGTTTTAATGCCCTTGATCACGGGCATGGCCATCCACTCTTCTGCGAATTTGGCGTACAAATCGAGGATCATCAGCGTTTCATCCACGGCCTCTTTGGCCGTAGCGTGGGCCGTGTGGCCCTCTTGCCACAAAAATTCTGTGGTGCGCAGAAAAGGTCGCGTGCGCATTTCCCAGCGCACCACATTGGCCCACTGGTTGATCAGCAGGGGCAGGTCACGGTAGCTCTGAATCCAATCGCGGTACGTGTTCCAAATGATGGTTTCCGACGTTGGCCGCACGATCAGCTCTTCTTCAAGCTTGGCGTCCGGATCAACAATCACACCGCCGCCATTGGGGTCGTTTTTGAGCCGATAGTGGGTCACCACCGCACATTCCTTGGCGAAGCCCTCCACGTGGGCCGCTTCTTTGCTCAAAAAACTTTTGGGGATAAACAAGGGGAAGTACGCATTTACGTGACCTGTTTCCTTAAACATTGCGTCAAGCGCATCACGCATGCGCTCCCAAATAGCGAAGCCATGCGGCTTGATCACCATGCAGCCCCGAACCGGTGAATTGTCGGCCAAGCGCGCTTTTTGCACAATATCAAGGTACCACTGTGAGTAATCTTCTGATCGAGGTGTAATTTCCTTTGCCATAATATCAAAATGCGGGGATATCAGAACCGTTATTGGCGTTCGTCGGGTGTTTTTTAACCCAAAAAAACGTGTATCCGGTGTCTGCTGTTGAAAAAAATGCTGTACTGTGATGTTTTGGTTAATTGCTTGTTAAGCATTCATTTTAGACGTAACTTTCACAATTATTAGGTGTCTTTTAGGGTATGGTCTTGTTTCTTCCCACTATTTCAGCGGTTGTTTTGGATGCAAGCCTCTTTTTAACCAAGTTTAACCACCCACGTTCTAGTATTTAAAATCATATTAACCAAAAAAAGTGCGCAAAGGTAATATTTTTGACCCTAGAAACTTGTGTAACGGAACCCACACCTTTTCAAAATCAATCAACATGAACATAAAAAATAGTGCTCGGCTCTCAGTTCTTGTCGGAATGCTCTCTTTTGCGTTTTTTTCAGACGCTGTAGCACAAGACGACCTTTACTACAATCCCTATACCGATGGTTATACAGCACCCGCCAACACCAACCACTACCCGGAGGATAACAACCTGACGCAAGTGGCCGATGGGAACGATGAGTATTATGAAGAAGACGAGGAATATGCCTACGAATATTCCTCTCGTATCCGCCGATTTCACCGCCCGGCACAAGTAGTGGATTATTACGATCCTTTCTTTGTTGACATGTATTACTACGACCCCTTCTTTTCTCCGGGCGTTTCTATCTACGTACACAATTACAACGACTATTGGTCTTACCGCCGCTGGAACCGTTGGAACCGCTGGAATCGTTGGGATTCGTACAATTCAGGCTATGGAATGGGGTGGAACAGCTGGGGGTGGAACAGCTGGGGGTGGAACAGCGCGTATGCTGGCTACAGCCCGTGGTACAACCCATGGGTGGTCAACAATTACTACTACGATCCGTACTGGACTTGCAACGGCTATAACCCATACTATGACAACTCCTGGTCCAACAACCACCATCAATACAACGGAGGAAATGGCGGTAACGGCGGTAACGGAGGGTATACACCCAAAACCTACACCGGTACCCGCCGGCATGGTTCCAGCGTAAACCCCGGATATGCCCGAATTGAAGATACCAATGGCAGACTCTCTACCGGCCAAAAAGACGTGCCCATGGTCGCAAAACCGGTTCGATCCGGTGGCAAAACAGCCGGCGACTTGGAAAATCCCGCAGCCAAAGCCGTGGTGCGCACCACCAAACCAGCCACCGATGGCGGCCGCGAGCCAGCCTCCAATGTGCGTAACACAGAAACCCCCCGCAACGCTGTAGGCATAGAAAAAAACAACACCAGAGAAGCCATCAAACGCAATCCCGATACAGCGCCCATCCGCTCTGCAGATCCGGCAACCAAAAACACAACGCCCCGTCGCCCCACAGAAGACAAAGCGCCAGTGCGAACCAGCGAACCCCGCCCTACACGACGCAACGACGGTGGATATACACCCAGCCGTAACGAAACACCACAACAGGAAACACGCCCTGTCCGCCGTACAGAAGAACGCAGCACCGAAACACGCACCAACCGCACAGAAAGTACTCCAACACGCACCGAAAACACCCAAAGATCCAATGACTCGGGCTCTTCTACCCGCAGCAACAGCGGAAACAACGGAAACAACGGCGGCAGTAACTCCGGCGGTGGCAATAGCAGAGGCTCCTCCGGCGGAGGGGGTAGCAGCAAGCCAAGCGGTGGCCGGGGGCAGTAGTACCGACCATTACAATCTTCAGCAGCAACCACTTAAGTTGTACACGTCTGAGAAAGGCAATGGGCCTTTTTTGCCCCGAAAGCGTACAACTAAGTACTTCTTCTTCAACAATGGGTGGAAACCGGTGTTCGGCACCTTTCCACCCATTCTTTTTCTCCGCTCCTCCGGTACCCGGCACCTTCGATTTTGAAAAAACCTTTATTCCTGTAACACATGAAAAACAACTTGCTATACCTGCTTTTTGCCATCCTGGCATCGGCATCCGCCCTCCCCGCCCAAACAGTGGGCGATGTGCTCCGATATTCCTACTTGCAGCCCGGCGGCACAGCACGCTTTCTAGGGTCCGGCGGCTCCTTTGGCGCATTGGGCGCTGAATTCGGCTCCCTGAGCCAAAACCCGGCCGGCATTGCCCTCTTTCGCAGCAATGAACTCGTGGTGACCCCTTCCCTGCGCTTCTCCAACGTGGATGCCCAACTCCCCGGCAACCTTCCGATCGGAGAACACAAAAGCAGCTTTGCTTTCGATAATTTTGGACTGCTTTTCAATACAATGCCGAAAGACTCTCCCTGGAAAACTGCCAACTTCGCCATTGGACTAAACCGACAAAACAATTTCAATGCCGCCATCTTTTACGACGGCGATGCCGCCGGCTCTATCATGACCGGACTTTTCAACGACGCCCGGGGAGTGTTCAACAACGGCGGCACAGAAGAAGACCTGTACCCTTATGACACCAAGCTGGCCTACGATGCCCTGGCAATTTTCAAGGACGCCAATACCGGCGCCCTTTCTTATGATTTCAGTGGCCGCGAAAATGCTTCCATCTACCGCTCTCAGGCGGTGAATACCTACGGAAAAATGAACGAAATGGTGCTTTCTTTTGGTGGCAACTACGACGAGAAATTGATGGTTGGAGCCACCGTAGGCATTCCTTTTGTGAACTACCGCATCGAAGGCGAGTATGTTGAAGAAGATAAATACGACAACGTACCTGTCTTTGACAGACTTACGTACACCGAATACCTGCGCACCGAAGGGGTGGGTGTCAACCTTAAAATGGGCCTGATTTATAAGATCAACCAGACTTTTCGCGTCGGTGCAACTTTCCATACACCAACGGCTTTTAGCCTGACCGATACGTATAACAACTCTTTTTCGTATGAATATACCGTGGACAGCGTCGGATATGGCGGCAATACCTACACGCCCGACTACGATGGAGTGTCGGATTACAAACTCCGTACCCCATGGCGGGCATCTGCCAGCGCGGCGGCGGTGATCCAAAAACTTGGATTCGTAAGCGCCGATGTAGAAATCGTGGATTACAGCAACAACCGATACAATTTCACGGCAAACGCACCCAGTCAACAAAATGAGCTAGAAGAAC
>JBIPOY010000532.1:0-2523 GCA_044378705.1 Saprospiraceae bacterium | reverse complement strand
TCATTCCTTGCGGGCTTCACAACTTCAGGTTGCGGGTGCGCGGGAGACTAGCACTCTAATTCTGTATACTATCTAATATTTTTATATTTTTTTTATACTGTATTTTATAGTCGCAGAAAACCTGACATGTTCTTATTAATTTGGGTATTAGTCCCTTACGTATTATTTTCGTCATTTGCTACAAAGATGAATGGGTATGTAATGATTTCTTTTGCACCTATTTTTATCATAATGAGCAAATTTGTTGTTTTTTGTTGGGAAAAGAGCAAAACTAACTGGCAGGTATTGGCTATACTAGTAATATTGCTATCATTGAGATATTGTATTGAACGTGTTAAACCATTTTATATCCATCCGGATAGCATTAGTCAAATGAAAGTAATAAACATGATTAAGTCCACTGTGCCTAATAAAAGTAGTTCAGTTGTATTTAATAATTCATATTATATTGAAACAATGTTTTATACTAATATTGTTTCAAGGCGTGGAGTACCGACACATAGTGAAATAGACATAGCAAAAAGGCATTTCGAAAAAATAAGCATAATTAACGAAGACAATAATTTGCCCGCTTGGATATTACGTGATACATCTGTCCAAGTAATCAACGTAAACCAGTAACAATGGTTTGTGCGTTAGCCCTGCGCCCCAGGGCAAACGCATGAACGCGGATCCGGATAGGAAGTATTATTCATGTGTTTATTCGGAGTATCTGTTCGCATTAATGAATCAGTCCGATCAGCTTTCTTTCGTTGTAACTGGTTCGGTGGTTACGTCTGAGACGAAAAATGGCCACTTTTTTGTCTCAGACGCAACCACGCTAACCAGTTACAAATATAATTACAAACATATAGTACATAGCTTGAGAAGACCAAGAAAGGCTGAAACAGCGTGCCGCCCTAGTAGGAAATAATCTTTGGCTTTTTTGGGCGCTAAAAGTTGCTTTGCCTGCGTTTCGTTTGAAAAAAGTACTTTAGCGCTTTAAGTCGCAAAAAATGGATATTTATTCGCGTAAATCTCAGTGGAAATGGTATTTGGGTGCCGTAGGAATACTCATCGTGGTGCTCTCTCTCTGGTACACCAAATACCTGGCCAGCCAATTGGCCATCCGTGAAAAACAACAGGTCGAACAATACCTCGCTGCCCAACGGTTGCTCGGCAGTGCCGAAACGGACCCGCAACAGTTCCTGGAATGTGATGTTAGTTTTCCCCTGAAGGTCGTGCAAGACAACAACACAGTCCCCATCCTGCTCATTGGTGAAAGCGGTAAAATTGACGGATTTGTCAATGTTGGCGAAGACAGTCTCGGCAATATTAGTCCTGAGAAACTCGAAAAAGTGCGGTTACGCATGATAGAAGAAGGTGCAGATACCCTTCAAATCAGTCCCACGGAAGACATACACCAGGTGGTCATGTATGCCAAATCAAGCCTGTTAGACCTCTTGGAATGGTATCCATACATCCAGTTGCTGCTTATTTCAGCTTTTATCGCGTTGGGTTACCTGGGATTTAGTACCGCCAGACGGGCAGAGCAAAATCAGGTGTGGCTCGGTATGGCCAAGGAAACAGCCCATCAGTTGGGAACGCCCATCACGGCCATCCTAGGCTGGATAGAAACCCTCAAGGAAGTCAACGAAGATCGGGCCGACAACCAAGAGATGCTGGACGAACTCCGCAACGACGTGACCAGGCTCGAACTGGTTGCTGATCGGTTTTCAAAAATTGGCGCCACCCCGGAATTGATAGCGGTAAATTTATACGACGAGCTGGAATCCTGCAAGGCTTATATGCAGCGTCGCGCCCCGCGCAGGGTTTCTTTCCAATTTCCTGATCCGGAACAACAAGACCCGCTCATGGTATATCTCAACCCGCCCCTGTTTGATTGGGTGATAGAAAACCTGTTGCGCAATGCCATTGACGCCATGGAAGAAGGGAAAGGTATTATTTCGGCTCATGTGTACCTAGAGGGCCAGTGGGCTTGTATTGACATCAGCGACACGGGAAAAGGCATCCATACCAATAAGTTCAACACGGTGTTCAAACCTGGTTACAGCACGAAAACCCGCGGTTGGGGTCTTGGGCTCTCGCTCTCCAAACGCATCATGGTCGAGTACCACAAAGGCAGGATTTATGTCAAAAAATCTGAAGTCGGGAAAGGAACTACTTTTACCTTGAAAGTGCGTACGGGAAAAGTCTGATGCGTACCACCACGATCATCCATTTCTAAATATGATACCTATGTTCCGTACCGTACTTTCGCTCCTCCTGATTGTCTTGCTCCACAGCAAGTTCTCAGCACAGGAACTCCAAAAAATTGGGCACCTTTCTTATGCCCCGCTCTCTTTGGCGGGTTGCTGGCACCACGTGGACAGTGTAGGAGGTGAATGGGCACTGGTGGGTACCAGTGGTGGTCTCAGCATTGTGGACGTACAAGATCCAACCCAGCCCGTAGAGCGTTTTAATGTGCCGGGCATTACCAACAATTGGCGCGAAATGGGGGTCTGGGCCGGTTTTGCCTACGTG
>JBIPOY010000151.1:0-7522 GCA_044378705.1 Saprospiraceae bacterium | reverse complement strand
TGGAAATGGAGGATGCACAGTGTTTTGACAATGGCGCCCCGGGTATCAATGAATCCAATTCTACGTGGTTTGTGTGGACTTGCGCGGCCTCTGGAACGCTGGAGTTTTCATTGAGTCCGCTCAACTTACCCGATGACCTTGATTTTGTGGTTTACCGTCTCCCCAACGGCATTGGCAACTGTGACGGCAAACAATTGCTGCGTTGTATGGCTTCCGGTGAAGGCCCGCCCTACCCAAGCCCTTGCCTAGGTCCTACCGGTCTGAGGGCCGGCGACCCCGATGTCAATGAAGATGCCGGCTGTTCAGAGTCCGGTGATGATGCCTGGCTGAAACCATTGGATATGGTCCAAGGAGAGACGTACGCGCTGGTGGTCAATAATTTTTCCCAAACAGGCAATGGTTTTGCCGTTGAGTTTGGAGGAACTGGTTCGTTTTTAGGCCCGGAAGCGGCCTTCCAAACGGTTCCACAGGCAGTGTGTTTGGGTACTCCTGTTGAGGTAATTGATGCATCTACGTTCTCTATCGGCCAAATTGAACAATGGAACTGGAGCTTTGGCGCCGATGCGGTTCCCCAAACCGCAACCGGAAAAGGGCCACACACGGTACAGTTTAATACACCCGGGGTACACCCGGTGGTGTTGACGCTGAAAACAAATATCGGGTGTAAAGTGACAGATATCCACAGTGTGCTGATCTACCCGGATGTCAGTGTGGATACGTTAATTGCCGCACCCGATTGCAATGGTGCCGCCAATGGAACCATCGTTATCAACAATATTACCAGCGGAACGCCACCCTATCTTTTCAGTTGGAACAGTGGCCCTTTTGGTACCGATAGTATGCTCGATAGCCTTGCAGTGGGCGTTTACACCCTTGCCATCCGGGATTCTAACCTTTGTGAGACGAATCTTTCCATTGATGTGCAGGAAAGGATTTTGACGGCTGATGTGGTGGTGGGCGTTCCACTTTGTTTCGGAGACGAAAATGGTTCTATTCTGCTCAATGTAACCAATGGCAAAGATCCCGTTACCTTTAATTGGGGTAGTGGATTTTTGCTCGACAATATGAAGGAAGGCTTCAGTGCAGGTATTTATTCGATTCAAGCCATTGACGCGGTGCTGTGTAAAGGTGATTTTCGGGTGACCATTACCGACAACCCTGCGCTGGCACTTTCCGTGGATACCACCAATGTTTCCTGCTTCGGCGCAAATGACGGTATGGTGCTCATTACCCCTAGGGGGGGCATTGGAAATTACCAATTCAACTGGTCCTTTGGGGCCACTACACCAAAAATCAACAATTTAGCTCCCGGACAATACGATGTTACGCTTTCCGATGGCAACGAGTGCGCCGTCGTCAGCGGTGCTTATATCGTGCAACCGCCGGATATTTCGGTGGATGTTTTAGGGGTGCTGGACTTGTTGTGCAATGGTATTCCGGCTGGTGAAATCCGGGTAGAAGGCCAAGGGGGAAGACCTCCTTATTCTTTCAGTGCAACAGGCCAGTTTTTTGTGGCGACAGATACGCTTTTCGGGCTGGCTGCCGGTGGTTATTGGGTGAAGATTCGCGATGAAGGAGGGTGTATTGATTCCGTTTTTGCTTCGGTATTGCAACCACCACCCTTAATTGTGGATGCGGTACCCGCCGACACGCTGGTCAGCCTGGGATTTCCGGTTGATTTGGTTACGGAAACGTTCCCAGGCGGCCGCCCGGTAGATTTTGAGTGGACGCCGGCTATGTTTTTCAGCGACAATACCCTTGCAGACCAATCTATTACGGCAGTGGAGACGCAATTTTTCATCGTGAAGATTACCGACGAGGATGGTTGTGTAGCACTGGACACCGTACACATTCGGGTTCGAAAGGATAGGCCTGTCTTTTTCCCCAATATTTTTGGCCCCGACAAATCGTACCCGAACGACCATTTTACCGGTTTCGCAGGCCCGGCTGCCAATCAAATCAACCTCCTTCGTATTTATGATCGCTGGGGTAGCCTGATTTTTGAAAAACAGGATTTCCCACTCAATGAGCCGAATTTTGGTTGGGATGGCACCTATAGGGGCGAAAAAATGCAAGGCGTTTTTACTTGGTATGCGCTCGTTGGCTTTATTGATGGCGTAGAATCCCAGTATGAAGGAAATATTACGGTGTTGCGATAATGGACAATCGTTGTACGCGCGCCAACTTTGCTTTGGCCTTGACACAAAGAGCCCCGGCCCTTATAAAAACGGGTTGTACTCCTGTTCATGCCGAATGGTGGTTGTCGGACCATGGCCGGAATACACGAGCGTTTCCCCGGGAAGCGCAAAAAGCTGGTTGCGAATGCTCTGCATCAAGGTGTCAAAATTGCCACCCGGCAAATCGGTCCGTCCAATACTTTCAAAAAAAAGTACATCGCCGGCCAGCACAAAACCCGCTTGTTGGCAATAAAAAGAAATACTGGCAGGCGAATGTCCGGGCGTAAAGAGCACGTCTAGCCGTGTTTCACCAAAAGCAACGACGCCCCCGGCTTCCAAAAAACACTCCGGCATCGGAGAAGGCTGAGCGTTGGGTATGCCGTACATCTGGCATACCTGCGTGAATTGTTCCAACACCGGCAACTCCCCCCGGTGTATCTCCAGTCCGAGTTTCCAAGTATCGGCTACAAACTTATTGCCAAATACATGGTCTAGGTGGCAGTGTGTATTGATGAGGCGCACCGGTTTGAGGCCGTTTTCGACAATAAATGCTTGCAAAACGGCGCGCTCTTCGGGGGTGTAGCATCCAGGGTCAACAATGGCACATTCCCCCGTTGCGTCATCCCACACAATATATGTGTTCTCTGCGAAAGGATTGAATTCGAAAGTTTTAACCTGCGTCATCGCTTTTTTGCCCTTTTTTTGATCGGTTTGGTGTACTTTTTATCGCGCATCCACTTGGTTTTATTGCCCAAGTTCACTTTTTTGTTTTTCTCTTTCTTCTCGTGAAAAGCGCCTTGTGATTGTCTCAGGGAGGGCGCTTTCAAATAATTTTTTTCCGGGTGGGTAAACTGTTCATCCATCGTCAGCTCCGTGGAGATTTCGAGGTCTTCGGGAAGCGGCAACATGGGTATCTGTTTGCCCATGAATTTTTCAATGGCTTCTTGGTACACGTGTTCGACCGGTGCGATGAACGTAATAGAAGCGCCTTCTGTATCGGCTCGGCCTGTTCGTCCGATCCGGTGAATGTACATCTCCGAAACGTCGGGCGTATTCACATTGATGACGTGCGTAACGTCGGTAATGTCAAGACCACGTGCCAACAGGTCGGTGGTGATGAGTCCGCGCAGCGATCCCTTTTGGAAGGAAACCACGGCGTTCAGCCTGAAATTCTGCGATTTATTGGAGTGGACCACGTCAAATTGGTCCGGAAACTTCCCCTTGAGGCGCTCGTGTATCAGGTCGGCCATCCGTTTGGTAGGGCCAAAAATCAACACCTTTTCCATGGTTTCGTCGGTGCTGAGGAGCTTTTCCAACAGGTTTATCTTGGTGAAAAAATTGGGCACATGGTAGCCACTTTGCCTGATTTTTTCGAGGGGAGTGCCCGCCCGCGTCACTTCAATGAACAAAGGAGCATTGAAAAATTCATCGAGCAAGGCATCTACTTCTTCTGTCATGGTGGCAGAAAAAAGCAGGTTTTGCCGTTTGTGGGGCATGAGGTCCAGGATGCGGGTGAGTTGTGGCCTAAAACCTAGGCTCATCATTTCATCCACTTCATCAATCACCAATTGGCGTACCGATCCTAGTTTCAGTACACGGGTTACGGCCAAGTCAATAAGTCGACCGGGTGTCGCAACCAAGATGTCCAATCCATTCACCACCAACTCTTTCTGTGTGTTGATGTTGGTGCCACCATACACGCCGGCTACCCGGATGGTCATGTGGGTGGTCAGTTTTTGTATCTCACTCACCAATTGAACCACCAACTCTCGGGTGGGTACTACCACCAACGCACGGGGCTCTTTTTGTTTGGAAAAAGTCATTTGCCGCAGAATGGGCAAAAGATATGCGAATGTTTTACCGGTGCCCGTCTGGGCCAGCCCCACCACATCCCTACCCGACATGATCACGGAAAAGGCCTTTTCTTGTATGGGCGTGGGTTGTGTAAACCCAAGATCAGTCAAGGCATTTCGTAAAGGGGCACTCAGGTTTAGGGTATCAAAAGAAGATGTCATCAAGATTGCTTTGGTGCGAAGGTAAGGAAGTATCCGGGAACGAGGGCTGTGTGTGAGGCTTCGGAACGGCATCAACAGTCAAATTCGGTGAAAACACCCCTAAATAACCTGAAAACCGTGCACATACGGGTCTTCATCATCAAAAAGAATCGTATTATATCCTGTCAATATTGCCCAACCCTCTATACTGGGGCGTATGGCCGGTTGTCCGGCTACCGTCGTTTCCGCTTCAATCCTGCCCATAAATTTGGATCCGATGATGCTTTCGTGGATAAATACGTCACCCGGTTTCAACTGACCTTTGGCGTACCACTGCGCCATGCGCGCGCTGGTACCGGTGCCACATGGCGACCGGTCAATGGCTTTGTCGCCATAAAAAACAGCGTTTCGAGCGGTAGAGGTGGGGTCAATGGGCGTGCCGGTCCACAGGATATGGCTCAGCCCTTGAATGGTGGGGTTTTCGGGATGGACAAACGTGTGTGCTGCGTTGATGGCTTGCCGCATTTCCCGGGCCCAGCCGATGAGTTGCTCAGCGCGGAAATGTTCCAGCCCCGGAAAGTTGGCCTGTGGATCCACAATAGCATAAAAATTGCCCCCGTATGCAACATCTACGTGTAGCAGCCCAAGGTCAGGGCATACCACCGGAATGTTTTCTGCGGCAAGAAAACTCGGAACATTGGTCAGGTGCACAGTTTTTACTTTGTTTCCCTCCTGACGGTACACCACGTGGACCAATCCTGCCGGTGTTTCCAAGCGCAGTTGCCCCGGGGTTTTAGGCGCAACAAGACCTTGCTCAATGGCGAGGGTCACGGTGCCAATGGTGCCGTGACCACACATGGGTAGGCAACCGCTGGTTTCGATGAAAAGCACACCCACATCGTTTGCAGGGTCGCTGGGCGGATAAAGGATACTGCCGCTCATCATATCGTGACCCCGTGGTTCATACATGAGCCCCCGACGTATCCAGTCGTATTCCCGGAGAAAATGTTGGCGTTTTTCGCTCATGTTGGCACCCTCCAAATGGGGGCCGCCCCCAGCCACCAACCTGACGGGGTTGCCACAGGTGTGGGCATCAAGGCAGAAGAATGTTTTTATTGACATGATGTATAAGGTATGACGCGTTTTGCAGATGGGCGAAGATGGCGTTTTTCACTGGAAATGTTGGTGCGAAACACTGAGAATGGATGGTCCACAATTTTATCATGGGAAGCACTGAACCGCCAATTTTATAGACGGGTGTGCTTGTCTGTCGTGGGGTACAATCATTTGTCTGGCGTCTGTTGCGGTCCTTTGTCGCGTGATTTTTGTCGGGAGTGTACGCACCGTATCATACACGACCTGATATTTTCCGGGGTTCTTTTACCAGATTTCAAATTCTGTGCGGCGGTTTTTCGCCCGGCCTTCGACAGTGTCATTGGAGTCTAAGGGCTTGGATTCGCCAAAACCTTTACATTTCAAACGAGTTGGCGCAATTCTTTTTTCGACGAGGTAGTCAAGGACTGATTTGGCGCGTTGTTCTGAAAGTGTTTGGTTGGAAGCGGTGTCGCCGACCTTGTCGGTATGGCCGTTTATTTGAATGTTTAAGGTCGGCATTTGAGTAAGGAGGCTGGCCACTTGGTCGAGTTCTGAGGCGGATTCAGGGCGTAGGGTGGCCGAACCTGTTTCAAAAAATACGTTCCTCAACACGATGGGTTTTTTACCCGGGGTAATTTTCCCACTGGAGGAATCTTGTACAATAGGTTGCAGATCAATGTTCAGTAAAAAAGGTTCCCGGAATGTTGCTGCCTCCGTCAGGTTGAAATGATCCGAATAAAACAGGTATTTGTCTTTGCTTACATGCAGGGCATAATCTTTTCCTGCGGGCAAACAAACCAACGCGGTGCCATCCGATTTCGTATTTGTTGCAGTGAAAGACTGGCTGGTTTTGAGGTCTATGAAATCAACTTTGGCAATCAAGGGGTAACCGGTCGTTTCATCAACAACACGTATCCGGGCGTAGGTAACCGGGCGTGGCCGTGCGCGTTCCGGCAATTCGAAGCGGTAGAGGTCTATTCCCCCGGCTCCTCCCGGGCGATCTGAGGCATAGTAAGCGGTGCGGCCATCGAGGCTCACCACCATCATACCCTCTTCCCCCTTGGTATTGATCGGGTATCCGATGTTTTCCGGGGTTCCCCATTGTCCATCTTCCTGTCTTCTTACGAAAAAAATATCACTACCGCCCATCCCTGGGAGGCTATCGGAGGAGAAATACAGCGTTTGGTTGTCTGGGTGGAGGAAGGGGGAGTGTACTTTTCCGCCAATGTTGATCTGGGGGGGTAGTTTTTCCGGCGTTGCCCATTTACCACCGGGCAACCGAGTTGTTTGCCAGAGTGCGATGGCGTTGTTGGCGCCACCGGCGCCACGGCTGTAGATCAATGTTTTATTGTCGGCGCCGATGGTGGGCTGTGCTTCCCAGTTGACTGAATTAATGGAGGAGCTGAAAGGCGAAGGCTTGGACCATCCGGTACGCTTCAGTTGAGACCAATAGAGGTCACAACTGCCTTTTGATCCGTCGCCCTCGCGGTTACATGCCGTAAAAACGAGCCACGTTCCATCGGGGCTGATGGCTTGAGCGCCTTCATTTTGTATCGTGTTAACGCCGACCAGCGGCGCAGCGGTTTCCCATGTTGTTCCATTGAAAGTACTGCTGTAAAAATTTTCATCGCCCTTTTCCTGTCGGGTAAAAATAAGCGTGGAACCATCGGCTGTGAGAGAGGGAAAGTACTCGCTTTCACGGGTATTGATGCCCCGGCCTAGGGGTTGGGGGTCAAACGGTACCGGATGTTGCACCGCTTCCGCAGCAAAACGGGAGCAAGCAAGCAGGTATTGGGCTTGCTTTTTTTTTCGCTCGTTGCGGGGCTTGCTGTTGAGATAACCAGCGGTATGCAGGGCGCACTCTCCATATTTATCGATTGCCCACTCCGATTCTGCCAGAAAAAGAAAGGCAAGGGGCGCGTAGCTTGTGTCAAGTGCTAGGGCCTCCTCAAAATACTGTTCGGCTTTAAAAAAATCATGCAGGGTGGTGTAGGTATCCGCCAGGGCGAGTTTCGCATCGATAAATTTCGGATCAACTTTGAGGGCTTTTTCAAAATACCCCTGGGCAATTGCAGCCTCCCCCATGGCGGCTTCACGAATCCCATCGTTGTAAGCAGAAAGTGCTTTTTCTGACGTGCTTTTGATGGTCGTGAAGTTTTGTGCAAGCGAAATGGCGGGAGCCAAAAGGGCCAAAAGTAGGGTGCGCATCGGTTTAGTTTATGCGAAAACGATTTTTATGGATAAAAATTTTATATT
>JBIPOY010000010.1:0-21466 GCA_044378705.1 Saprospiraceae bacterium | reverse complement strand
AAGATTTTTGTTGTTGCTGCTGGAAGGTAATGACGATGAATTCAGCAGGGCGTGTGATGGCCACTTTCACCGTAAGTTTCAGCAATCCGTCCAGAATATCATTCGGTGTCATGGTGACCCCTAAGCCAATTTCAACGGAAAAGGCATCATCCGGTGTAGAGCCGGCGAGGATGCCTCCTTGCCATTGGTTGTTCAGGAAGTTGGTCACCATGGCCCGCAACGACGTCCACGTGGTCGCGTTATTGGGCTCAAACACATAGCGTTCTGCCGCCATTTTTACACTCTGCTCGAGAAACGTCATGGTTCTGCGAACACTGACGTATCGCCAGTCTTGGCTGTTGCCGTCGAGGGTGCGAGCACCCCAAACCAATGTACCTTTTCCTTGAAAGGTACGAATTGCATTGATGGCCTTACCATTGAGCGGAAGGTTCAAATCTTCCTGCCCATCTTGGGTAATAGACACCGTGGGGGCCACTACGGAGCCAACACTGACGTTCGCCGGTGCTTTGGCAATGTTGATGGAATTGTCAACCATGGCATAAATACCCGCCATCGCAGGGCTCAGCGGCATCACGTTCAATTGGTCCTTCATGTCACTCAACACCGCCTTAAAGGTCGGGCTGATGGCCTTCAATGTGCCGGACAGGTTTTCAACATCATCGGGGCCGTTGGTGGTTGCTATTTTGGCAATTTCAGTCTTGATAGATTCTGCTCTGGCATCCTTGAGCAAACCGGCCTGAAGGGCATCTGCCACTTCTTTGGTCAGAATTTCTATCAGGCCATCTCGGTTGGAGATATTGGTAAAGCCCAATTCGGTTGCTTGCACAATCGTCGTATTAACAAATGGATAATACGCGGCGCCCCACTGCAAAAAATTGGCGCCCACACCTTCCCGAAACTGGTTGACCACGTCTTCCGCATCCATGGTTCTGTCGAGGCCTCCGTTGTACACGTCTAGGATGGCGAAGCGGTTTTTCATGGTGTAGCCACAATGATTCAGCATGGCCTGTTGAAGGGAAAAGCAATCGGCTTTCTCAAGCAAAATGGCCTCCGGGATAACCAACAAAGTAGGCTCCATGTACTTCAGCAACGAAACAAGACCTGCCCCTGTTGCTGGGTCGTTGAAATCCTTGGCATTGATCCCCTTTTTGTAGTCTCCCACAGAAACGATGTAGCAATCGCCACCTCCGTTGGAAAAATAAAAGCGAAGAGAGCTGTGCAGTAAAAACCGCGAACCATTGTCAACAGAAAGTTTGTACCCGGATTGAGCGTCTGAGGTAATGGTAAACATTGTATTCGGTGAACCGCCAAATAACTCCTCGTATTCTGCCATGGATGATATCCGAGTGGGCAGATTTAGAAGCGATTTGGTGCCTCTTGTGGCTTTTTCCGTGTACCCAATAAAGGCGGGTACGGCGGTTGCTACTGGGACTACAGAGGAAGAAAAAGCGCTTTTTTCTTCAATGTAGACCCCTGGAGTTGCCAGTACTTTTCCCATTTAAAAGAATTTTTATAGTTTAACAAAAATTTCGGTGTAAAAAATATTCAATTTTTCATTGTAATTCAAATGCTGGGGATTAGCGTTTGGCAATGTTTTTACATAACGCTGTCCATTGTGGCCTGCGGCCTTGTTCAAAGTCAATACCTGTGTTGGCTTGTCCATCAATTCCGTTGGAGCCTCCAAGGTAATGGTAAAACCCGGTGCCCCATTTTTTAATGGCTGCTTTTCCGGCACCCCAAACTCCATCACAACCGATTCACGGCTTTTATTTTGAATATAAAAATCCAAATATTGGTCCACCAAATGCTCTTCACCATAAAAATGATAGCGCCAACACGTTTTCCTGGCTCCAAATCGGATGGTGTAAGAACGACCCAAGGACGGTAACCGCGGCAATTCTCCCTGCCCAAACAATTCATTTTCCTGATTAAAGTACAATTCAACACAACCCGACAAGCCATCAGAAGGCCTCTCCATCCTACTGTTTTCCCCAACAACTGCGTCTGGATGTAGTATGTATCCGTTGTTGGACGCACTACTGAATTCCAAATATTGATCGTTGACGTACGGAAGATCCGTGAAATTTAAAAAAATTGGATTCAGACTCCTAAAATCTATCCGCAGTCGCAGCGCACCACCAAAAACCGGGCTCGACAAATCCCTGTTCTCATCCATCAATAAAGTAAAACCACTGTTACCGGCCCTGAACAAAATGGCGTATTGACGAAGCAACTCCTGTGTTTCCTGGCTGGGCTGAAAAACAAGGTCTGAACTCCTCCCTGAACGGTAATATGCATGCACCACCGCTACTTCAGCAAGTCGGGTAAATGCAGTGGAATATTTAAACGTTCTTGTTTCCATCATTACAATATTCAATACGTCAATTTGGACCAATACCACCCAATATCAACGGAATTTCTTCCAAGATGGTGTCGCTGCTGAACGTCAACATCTTAACCTTGTACACCACCGAAGGCAAATATTTGGCTCCAACCATACCCCATAAATTGGTCAATTGTTGGAGGTCTGTATTCACAAATTCAAGCACTATTTTATCCACATTGTCGGATAACAAGGGCGTGTTCATCCTGTCAAAAACATTTTTACCCTGAAAAAAAGTAATCACCGAGGATATGAATTTTAGGGCCTCGGGGTAATTCGTATCCTGAAAATTAGCTGAAAACAGTACATACAAATTGATGAACAAGGGTGGGTTCATGCCTGCGTACGCTTGCAACTGACCATTTCGTATGCTTTTTTCCTCCTCCACATTCAACAAGGTTATGACAATCTTATTCTCGATCTGGCTGCTTACATTGCCCCTTATATCAACCAAGCTAGACACCACTACCCTGTCTTCCGAAAGTCCGTACTCAGAAATTAAAAATTCGTTGAGTTGATGCCCTAAAACAGGTAAAATATTGTGAATCATCCCAATCGTTTTTTACGGATTAACGCCCCCACCATTGCCCAGCAGCATCTTTATCCCCTTTACCACGATGCGGACAGTATACGTGCACACAAACATAATGACGCACCCAATGACAAACAATTGCACCGTAAAGATTTTTTCAACACGGTTCATTGCCGGCTCCTGACTGGTCAGGGATAAAAAAGACAAAAATAAAAAAGAAAGTGGTATTGACATCAACACCGCAATAAAAAACCATATAATTTCTTTTAATATAAGGGCTTTCATGCCTTGAATTCAAATAGTATTGCCAAAAATGAGCACATTTAAACGTACAGTTTGCTGGTGCTACTGCGTTGGTCGCCACGGAGAAAACCACGGGAATTTTGGGCCAAACAAAGTACCCTCTTAGTAGTTACCACCCAATTGATCACGTTATTCCGCCTAAATTGGGCGTAAAGTAATCAATGCTACACAATTGAAGATCGAATTCGAATATTTTTGCCCCTTCCAATTCAAAAAATAATAGTAGTAACCACATCATGTCTCGCAAACACCTTATTATTTGTGTTGAAGACAAGCACAATTAGCCAATTTTATCATTAAAAAAAGTAACTGGTTAGGAGGCACGCTGTCTGGCCCAAAAAGGCCCATTTTCCGCCATACTTCGCGGATTTTTTTTACCGTAGCGCTGCTACGGACTGCAAAAATCCACTTCGTCTGGCAAAAACCACCACTTTTTTGTCTCAGACGCGACCACGCTAACCAGTTACGAAAAAAGACCTTGTGAAGGGACTCCGTCAGGAACGTACCGCTTTCTAGACCTTTGAATGTGATGTTGTTACTTTGCAAATACCTTGCCAACACAAAAATAATGAGACGGTCCATGCGCTGCAGCCTACCTCCCTGCAGTAGAAGCCTGTCCTTCTTTGCAACTACATCGGCAGGATGCTGTACGGAAAAGAATGAGCTTTTTTTGGCCAGACAGCATGCCAACCAACCAATTACAAAAAAATAAGGGAATGGGGAAAAACGTAACAATGGACTTAAGCAAACATCCTCATGGCATTATCTGTGGTAACGCGGGCAATCTGAGAAAGGGGCAACACTTTTACTTCTGAGAGCATTTCAGCAATGACAGGGATATAGGAGCTTTCGTTGCGTTTGCCCCGATGGGGTACCGGTGGCAAATAGGGTGCGTCGGTTTCCAAGACGATGTGTTCCAACGGAATTTCACGCAAAACAGCCGGCAATTCTGATTTTGGATACGTCAGTGTACCACCAATCCCCAACATAAAACCTAAATCTACCATCTCTCTGGCCTCTTCCAATGTGCCGGAAAAGCAGTGAAAAATACCGCGTAACCGACCATCCTGACCTTCACGGACGAGATCTAAGCAGGGGCCATTGCTTTCTCTGGCATGCACAATAAGGGGGCGATGGAGGTCTTTTGCCCATTCAATGTGACGCGCAAAAGCAATTTTTTGTATTGCAAGCGTCGTCTTGTCCCAGTATAAATCAAGGCCGGACTCCCCTACCCCCGCCCAAGTACGCGCTGACAAATATTGCTCCACAACGGCAAGGGCCGTTTCGAAGGTGTCAGGTTGTACAGAACAAGGGTGAAGCCCCATCATCGCGAAACAATGATCGGGAAATGCGGCTTCCAATGCCAGCATTGCCTCCATCGATTCAACATCAATATTGGGCAAATACATACGATTGACACCGGCCTTGATAGCACGGCGAATCATTTCATCACGATCGGAATCAAATTTGCGGGAATACAGGTGGGCGTGGGTATCAACAAATGTGTGCATAGCCTGCCACGGAAGGTAGATTTGGAGGAAGGGGTGGTGATTGACGTGGATAAGTATGGAAAAAAACAAAATACCATACTCTAGGAATTGCATGGAGCCACTCAAGGGATTTGAACCCTCGACCTGCTGATTACGAATCAGCTGCTCTACCGCTGAGCTAAAGTGGCTAATAACTTCAATGAAACAAGGCTGATTTGACTTTAACAACTCAGACTTGCCTTCAAACGGCGGCAAAGATACATTAGGATTCACAATGTAGGCAATAGAATTTTGATTATTTCAAAGTATCTGTTTAGGAGATCGAGTCTGAGACAAAAAAAGCGAATGACTTTTCGTGATTGGTTGGCATGGTCGCGTCTGAGACAAAAAATGGGCCTTTTTGGGCCAGACTGCGTGCCACCTAACCAGTTACGACTTTTCATTCCTGCGGATACTATACCTTTGCGGATGAAAAAAATAACGGTGGCACAAACACTCTACACACGCCCCTTTTTGCTGTTGTGCCTATCTCACGCCCTGTTTACGGCCAGTTTCAGTATGATGATTCCGGAGTTGCCTGCCTACCTTACCCTACTCGGTGGCGGCGAGCACAAAGGATGGATCATTGCGTTGTTTACCCTTACCGCCGGCGTTTCTCGGCCTTTTAGTGGAAAACTCACCGATACCATTGGCCGCATTCCGGTGATGTATGTTGGGGTAATTGCCTGTGTGGTATGCAGCCTGCTGTATCCTCAACTGGTTTTTTTGGGCGGTTTTTTTGCGCTGCGCTTTTTTCACGGTTTTTCTACCGGGTTCAAGCCCACGGGTACTTCGGCGTATGTTGCAGATATTGTCCCCGATCAATTTCGGGGAGAGGCCATGGGTGTAATGGGAATATTTTTCAGCGTAGGGGCCAGTGCTTCGCCCCTGTTGGGGAGTTGGCTGACCAACAACTGGGGGATCAACACCATGTTTTATGCCGCTGCTGCGCTTGCTATATTTTCCATGGTTATTTTAATGAACATGAAAGAAACCCTTCATCCGCGGCAAAAATTTCACCCTCGCCTGCTCAGGGTCGGCAGGAAAGATGTGTTTGATCCGCTGGCGTTGCCCTCGGCCATTACGATGCTGTGTTGCTATATTGGTTACGGGGTGGTACTCACCTTGGTCCCCGATTTGAGCGACAAACTTGGTGTGAGCAACCGCGGCATTTGCTTTACTATTTTCACCTTGGCCAGCGTGGCCACACGGTTTATGGCCGGAAAATTATCCGATGAAATGGGTCGCGTTCCGGTATTGAAAGCATCTGCCCTATTGATTGCTGTTGCCATGGGTACCTTTGCCGTTGCCAACACCGCAGGGCTGCTGTTTCTCGCTTCGGCACTGTTCGGGCTCGGCAACGGAATCTTCTCCCCAGCCATCAATGCTTGGACCATTGACCTCGGTGATCCCGCTCGAAAAGGACGTGCCTTGGCAACGATGTACATTGCGCTCGAAATCGCCATTGGCGGTGGCGCCCTGCTGTCGGGTTGGTACTTTGCCAACGACATCACCAGAATGCCGGCAGTGTTTTGGTTTGCCGGATGGATGAGCCTTGGAGGATGGGTCTACCTTACCTACCTGACCAAAACCCAACAAAGATTTCGCGACGGCCATAATACCCGTTGTTGAAACCAAGATCGGGTATGGTAAACCCGTCACGACTCAGATGATACGCTGTTTAGACTTGAAGGCCCAGTTTTTGTCTTTCACGCGAACATCTACCCGTTGCCTCAAAATTAATATACGGTAGTTGGTGCACTTCAGTACATCTTTGCCCTTCAAAACAGCGTATTCAACAGTCAACAATGACACAAGAAACCACTGAACAGTTTATCCAAGCCTTCCAGACAGCCTTCGAGAGCGGTCGGTTCATCAAATGCACCTTGGGAAAACCGTGTCAGGGTGCAACGGGAGACCTAAAAAACGTGTATTTCCGGACTGTTTCGCTGAAAAAAGGCGTGCACATTTCGGCTAATTTTCGCTACCAAACCCGCGATGAAGTAAAAAACTATTCCGCAGAAGCCGCCTTTTTAGTACTGCGTGAAATATTGGGCACTGTGCTGCTGCATGCTGACCTATTCACCTCCACCGGCGATTATTCACTGCAAATCACGCCGGGAGGCAAAGCCCTTTTCATCCAAAAAAAAGCATCTCAGGCGGCCGCTACTACCCTTGAACACAACCGTGAGAAAAAACGACTGATACGACCCACCGCACCTTGGTTGCACACACTGGGCATCACCAACATCCGCGGCGAGGTACTTGCCAATGCCCAGGACAAGTGGCGCCAAATCAACAAATATCTTGAAATTATCCAAAGTCTATTGGACGAAAAACCGCTTCCAAACGACCCACACGTTGCAGATATGGGTTCCGGAAAAGGATACCTTACTTTTGCATTGTATGACTTTTTGACGAATGTTTTAGGATTAAACCCTGTTGTCACGGGTATTGAACTCCGCTCCAATTTGGTTGAGTTGTGCCGTAAAACAGCACGAGAATCAAATTTTACGGGGCTACATTTTGTCACACAGAACATCAGCACCTATCAACCCGATCGTTTAGACATGCTCATCGCACTGCATGCCTGTGACACGGCCACCGACTTGGCCCTCGCCACCGGAATACTGAACCAAGCGAAAATAATTGTTGCCGCCCCCTGTTGCCACAAGCAAATCCGCAAGGAGATGTTGGCACAAAATGAATTGGCGCCTATATTGCAGCACGGCATTCTCGCGGAACGCCAGGCAGAGATCCTGACCGACGGCATACGCGCCCTCTTATTGGAGGCAGAAGGGTACCAAACAAAAGTATTCGAGTTCATTTCTTCAGAACACACGGCCAAAAACGTCATGATTACAGCCATAAAGCCTGAAAACGACAGAAGCGGCGCCCGGCAGATGCGCCGGGAAAAAGCACTGGCCCAGAAAACCGCGCTGAAAACAGGGTTTGGCATAAAAGAGCATTTTCTGGAGCATTTATTGGCAAAAAAAGGAGCCTAGGCCCTCAAAAGATAACCAAAGATAAATTGTCAAAAAGAGTGGATAACTTACAAAAAAGCTGTCTGGAGAAAAAAAATCGACCCATAGATGTATGATATTCTAAATACTGAACACAATACAGTCAACTATCTGAAAAACTGTTTTACTTTTGCCCCCGTTTTGAACGAAAAACCATCATATTAATTTTCACATCAAACTAAACCTTACCGGATGAGTTCTCTGGTTTACTTTTTACCGATTTTTGGGGTTATTGGCCTCATTTACATGTTTTTCCTACAGAAGTGGGTCACAAAACAGGACGCTGGAGACAGCAAAATGCAGGGTATCGCTCAAAACATCGCCGATGGTGCGATGGCTTTTTTGAAAGCTGAATACCGCATCCTCGCCGTGTATGTAGTAGTTGCCGGCGGCTTGCTTGGCTGGCTCAGCACGCAAGTTGAGACAAGCCACCCACTTATTGTGGTGGCCTTTGTGATTGGTGCGTTGTTCTCCGTACTTGCCGGATACTTCGGCATGCGTATCGCCACCAAAGCCAATGTTCGCACCACACAAGCTGCCCGCACGAGCTTGGGACAAGCCTTGAAGGTATCTTTTAATGGCGGGTCTGTGATGGGCCTTGGCGTTGCCGGTCTGGCAGTGCTCGGTCTAAGCGCTCTTTTCGCCATTTTCTACCTCTATTTCATGAACGGTACCTATGGAGAGAATGGCCATGTCGTCATGTCACGCGTATTGGAAGTACTAGCAGGTTTTTCTGTGGGTGCTGAATCCATTGCGTTGTTTGCCCGCGTTGGTGGTGGTATTTATACCAAAGCTGCCGATGTAGGCGCCGACCTCGTTGGCAAAGTAGAAGCCGGTATTCCTGAGGATGATCCTCGCAACCCCGCCACCATTGCTGATAATGTCGGTGACAACGTAGGAGACGTGGCCGGTATGGGTGCTGATCTCTTTGGCTCTTACGTGGCAACGGTATTAGCCGCTATGGTATTGGGTAATTCAGTGATCCGAGATTCTGGTGGTATCCAAGATGTATTTGGCGGCATCGGCCCCATTTTACTTCCAATTGTTATTGCAGGTGTCGGCATTTTGTTGTCCATCATCGGCATGTGGATGGTTCGGATCAAACCCGGCGCTGAGGCCAGTGCTGAAACCGTTCAGGGGGCACTTAACCGCGGCAACTGGGCAAGCATCATCCTCACCGCAGCTGTTTGTTATCCCATCATCAAATGGATGTTGCCTGAAACCATGACCATGACCTTCTTTGGTCAGGGTGCACAAACCATTACGAATACCAGTGTATTCAATGCTACCATGGTGGGCTTAATCGTGGGTGCCATCATTTCAGCCATTACAGAATACTACACAGCGATGGGCAAAACGCCTGTCATGAGTATCGTTCGTCAATCGGCAACCGGCTCGGCTACCAACGTCATTGCCGGCTTAGCCGTCGGTATGATGTCCACCTGGATGCCCATCGTTTTGTTCTCCGGCGCCATTTGGTCAGCCTACGCCTTCGCTGGTTTTTATGGTGTGGCAATTGCTGCATCGGCTATGATGGCCACGACTGCCATGCAATTGGCCATTGACGCTTTCGGCCCCATTGCCGATAACGCAGGCGGTATCGCTGAAATGAGCGAGCTCCCCAAAGAAGTCCGCGCCAACACGGATGTGCTGGATTCTGTGGGCAATACGACAGCGGCCATCGGCAAAGGTTTTGCCATCGCATCCGCTGCATTGACGGCGCTCGCTTTATTTGCTGCGTATGTGGATTTTACCGGCATCGAAGGCATCAATATCTTCAAAGCAAAAGTACTTTCTGCCTTGTTTCTCGGCGGTATGATTCCTGTTGTTTTCAGCGCATTTGCCATGCAAAGCGTCGGAAAAGCCGCCATGGAAATGGTAGAGGAAGTACGCCGACAGTTCCGGGAAATTCCGGGACTTTTGGAAGGCACCGGCAAAGCAGACTACCAGCGTTGTGTGGAAATCAGTACGCGTGCCGCACTCCGCGAAATGCTTGCTCCGGGTATGATTACCATTATTACGCCCATTCTGGTGGGCTTCATCATGGGACCTGAAGCATTGGGCGGCTACATGGCAGGTGTTACGGTAAGCGGTGTGATGTGGGCTATCTTCCAATCTAACGCCGGTGGCGCTTGGGACAATGCTAAGAAATCTTTCGAAAAAGGGGTGGAAATCAATGGCCAGATGTATTACAAAGGCTCTGATCCTCACAAAGCTGCTGTTACCGGCGATACAGTAGGCGATCCTTTCAAAGACACTTCCGGACCGTCCATGAATATCCTGATCAAACTGACTTGTCTGGTCGGTCTTACCATCGCACCTATTTTGGGCAGTGGCAACGATTCAAAAACCTCGATGGACACCAGCGGCATCAACATGCGCGTACGCACCAATCGCGTTGAAACATCCGACCAAAACTATGAAAATCTGGGCGCCGGAAGTATGCGGGGTACCGGACAAGCGCAACCACCCAGTGCTCAACCCACCATGGGTGCAGGTTTGAGAGCTGCTCAACCTCAAGGTGTTGTAACACAGCAACCAAACGCAGGGGGTGGACAACAACTACAACCTGTCTCGCGGCAGGCAATGACCCAGAGTGAAAAGGAAGCGATGAAAAAGAAATCGATAGAAGGAAAAATCGATACTAAAAATCGCGTCGATCAATAAGGTATCTTCGTAAGTCGTTGGTATTAGAGGCCGTCTTACACCCGTGGTGTGAGACGGCCTCTGTCTTTAGGGGGTCAACGTGCGCAAAACAGTCCACCTGCCCAATACCTCCACCAACAGTAAAAAAATAGCGCAAGCTACAAACCACTCAAAATAATCTTTGGTCCGCTGTACGGAAGTAATCTCCACTTTTGTCTTCTCCAAACGATCAATTTCAGCATAAATACCTTCTAAATCTCGCTCTGAATAGGCGCGATAAAATTTTCCATTGGTCAAATTTGCTATTTGCTCCAACAATTCAGTATCAAATACCATCCGCCTGGGAGCAAAAACGTATGTTCCATTCGGATTCCGCTGAGCAGGAGATAGCACAATGCCTTCCGTCCCAATGCCAACCGTGTACACCCGAACCCCCAGCGACAAGGCTATTTCAGCAGCTTGTGTAGGCGATATATACCCGACATTGTTCTCTCCATCGGTGAGTAATATCACAATTTTACTGCGGGAGGGACTGTCTTTGAGGCGATTGATGGCCGTAGCCAAGCCCATACCAATGGCGGTGCCATCTTCCAACCGACCCACCGTGAGTTCTCGGATGAACGTCTGCATTACTTTTTGGTCGCTGGTCAAGGGGCATTGGGTGAAAGCCTCCGCTGAAAAAGCAACCAACGCGACGCGGTCGTGGGGGCGCCTTTCAACAAAATTCACCGCTACTTTTTTCGCCACGGAAAGCCGGTCGGGGTCAAAGTCCTTGCTCAACATGGAAGGTGAAATATCCATTGCCAACACAATATCTAGCGCATCTGCTGTTGTTTTTTCTTCCTGCCATTTTCGCTGCGGACGCGCCATCGCCAATACAAGCAACGCCATGGCTCCCCACCGCAATAGGGGCATAAAGGGCCTCAGACGAGCCCGCCAAGTATTGTCGCGCCACATCCGATTGGACTGTGACATCCGCATCACCACCGCAACACCATGACGGTACTGCCACAGATACAGCAGTGGCAGAAAAAGTAACAGCCAAACAGGAGATGCAAACGTCATAATGGGGTGTCAATGGTTGGCAGATTACGTGGATTACTGGAAAGTACCACCTCCGGCGACTGCGGGGTGGTGCGGCCAACAAGCTCCTTGGCAAATTCCAATGACCATGGATAGAATTCATTTGGTGGGATGGCTTTGGCAAATTTAGCCAAATCGGCCTGGAGTAAAATTTTTCTCAATCCATCTTGGAGTGACCCCGGAAAATCTGTCTTGTTCAAATAAAAAAGCAACTCCTCGGAAGTTGATCCAAGCGCAGGCACTTGATACCGCGTTTCCAGATATTCCCGAAGAATAAAGGTAAGCTCCGCACAATGCGCCTTCACGGCACCCGAATGCCAAAGTGATTTCTGCTGTAACACACTGAGTTTTTTTAGCGCGCGTTCATGGGGTTCCAAGGCAGTGCTACGATGCCGCGCTCCCCTATTTTTGCGCCTGAAAACCCACCACAACAACAAACTCACCACAGCGACACCTACCGCAATCGAAACAGCAAGGGGTAGGTAGTCTGACCACCACACCGGCTCGCGCAGAATATCCTTCAGGGGAGCCAGATCATTGGGATCATTGGAGGACGGGGTAGCGTACACCTCCAGTGTCAAAGGATTGGTACGGGCGCTGTCGGCATACGGTAACGCAACCATCAACGGCGGCAGTACAAGGCTATCGGCGTCAAAAAAAATAAGCGTCAAATCTTTGGTATAGCTATTTCCTTTGCGCAACCACCCCGAAACAGACAAGAAATTTCGAGTGCCTACCCTACCCTGCCACGGACTGAAATCCAAGGAATCAGGAACGTTTACACCCGGTACCGACAAATGCAATACCAATGGATTTCCGGTTTCAACCCGGGTACTGTCTGCGGCTAGGTGTGCAACACCCTGGGCTCGCACCTGCATGGCCAGAACAACAAAGAATAAGCAGCCAATGGAGGCACTATTTTTCATCAGAACGTATCTCTTGAAGGCGTAGGTTGGTAAAAACGTCTAGAAATGGTTGTCAAAACAAATGGTTATTGGGTTGGTAAAAATATAAACGACGGAAACACCTTACCTATTTCCGGCTCTTTTTTCAAAGAACTGAAGCAAAGCCGCCGCATAGGGCGACCCCGTGGGAAGGCTCAGGAAATCAGCACCCGCTCGGTGAAAGGTAGCGCTGGCAAAAAGACGGTTTTCGTCAAATCGTTGGGTGTATTGACGTCGGGTTTGTGGGTCGGTTGTATCTAGCCACATCATTTCGGCAGACTCCGCATCCCACAGGTGCAACAGACCGACATCAGGCAATTCCCGCTCTAAAGTGTCCCAGCAATGAATACCCACCACATCATGACCTCGCGCCAAAACACGCAAAGCAGACGGATAGCCCTCCCCCAAAAAATCAGATAATACAAAGCAAATACTTTTCTTTTTCAACACATTTCGAGTGTATTGGAAAGCGCCGGCCAGATCCGTACCTCGGTTGCCCGGAGGCACATTCAGCAGTTCACGAATGATGCGAAGGGTATGTTGTCGGCCATTTTTGGGAGGAAGGTATATTTCCGGACGATCAGAAAAGAGCAGCAAACCCACCTTGTCATTGTTAGCATTGGCACTGAAGGCCAGCACCGCACAAATTTCGGTCAACATTTCCTGCTTCAAAATACCGGTGGAACCAAAAAAAGAGGAACCGCTGACATCCACCATCAGCATCACCGTCAGTTCCCTTTCTTCTTCAAAAATCTTGACGTGCGGTTCACCCGTACGGGCCGTTACATTCCAGTCTATCGAGCGTACATCGTCACCAAAATGGTATTGGCGCACTTCACTAAATGACATGCCGCGACCTTTAAAAGCGCTGTGATAGCCCCCTGTAAACAAGTGCTTGGTGAGGCCTCGGGTTTTTATTTCTACTTTTCTGACGCGTTTGAGCAGTTCGGCAGTATCCATATTCGGTGGAAGCAAGGGATGAAGTCCACTCCATTCATTCCGGTTCCCCAATAGTAGAAACCGGATCATTTAAAGTTGATTTAAGGTTTGATAAACTCTGCGATGACACTGTCTCTTCGCAGGTTTGGTTTCAGTGTTTTGTAGGGCACAAAAATAGTTTGCCGGCCGTATTGGGGGTGAAACAGGGTACTCATTTCGAGGCCTTCCCGCCGAATCAAGACCAGTGGGAACCCTTCTTTTGACAACCACTCCCGGTACACCGGATCAGACGCGAAGGCTGACAGTTTGGGCATTTCTTTTGCTGTGTACTCCGTCATCCAAACTTTATAATTAAAAGATTTTTGGAACAAATCTTCTAGTAGAATCTCCTTTCCGGTACGTAGGTCAAAATTGTACGCGATGCCCTGTGCTTGCGCACTCCAAGTATCCACAAAAGTAAGGTAACCTGAGAAAATATTGTCGGTCCAACAGCCTATTTCAGGCCACACACTGGCCCGTTGAGTATTTCGATTGACCGGTACCAGGGGTGTTTTTTTAGCAGAGAAGGTGGCGTTGCAGCGTTCCACCCATACATTCACCTGATCATCAAGCCAGGTATTGCAAGAGGCACAAGGCGTTCGCGGATAGAGGACATCATAGGAGCAAGCATAGTCTGCATACTCATAGCACCCAAGCAGAAAATGATCTTTAAGTACAAATTTCAATTGTCTGCGCTCCCCGCTACCGACCCAATTACACTCCGTATTTTGCCCGGCTTTTAGTATTCCGGAAAGCATGGCCACCAAGCGATCTTCCGAGCCCAATACTTCCATTTCATATTTCCCATCCGCTTTGATATCTCCTTTAAGCCGATACGTACGTGCGTCAAATTCTACCCAAAGAAAGCCATCCAATGCACCATTTTGTGATCGTATGAGGACCATATCACAGCGGGCGTTGTTGAAACGGGTAACATAGCGGCTGCTCCATTTATTGTCGCTGCAGTTGAGCGTGACCGCTTGCCCGGGCGGCACTTCATCGGCCTCAATACTACACCCCACTGTATTATCGGCATTTGACCACTCTGCCTCGAAATGGCGACCGAGGATACGACCCCGAATATTACCGGTTTGAGCGCGGGCCATGTCCCGTTCTTCCAGTTGGAACCCGGCAGAATCTATGGTTCCCTCCAGCACAAAACGGGTACGACTTTTGGCATACGTAAGGTAACCAAGGCATTTTTTTCCATCATACCCGAGCGAAACCTCTACCATGGCGCCGTCGTCCATACGACCCTTAAACACCCTATTCCACTTTATTTGAGCCGGATTCTGAAACAGACGGACGATAGCCGTATCCCGTATGGCCGGATTGGCGGCAGGAGCCGTCAAGGCCTTTGGCGGCACCGCTTTAGGAGCAGGTGTTTTTACAACTGCAGACTTGGTCTTCTGTGCGAAAACAAAACCTGGGAACGCCATAAAACCGATGAGTAGCACAACCAAATTTCTCCTAATACGCCGAAAAACCACCTGTATCTGCCGCAAGCAAGTTGTCGATACCGTAAATGGTTTGGCGAAATAATTTTTATTTTTCAGCGTTTTTGAGCCCATAGTATTCGGTCTGCCCGAGAAAGGTCTTTTTCAAGTTGAACATGTATGAAGCCTTTTTTTTGGAGTATTTCAGCCGCCTCCACTGCATTGAATTCATTGCATTCAAAAAAAAGAGCGCCACCGGGTTGAA
The DNA here is from genome assembly GCA_044378705.1 of Saprospiraceae bacterium. GTDB lineage: Bacteria > Bacteroidota > Bacteroidia > Chitinophagales > Saprospiraceae > M3007. The sequence continues at coordinate 6,344 of JBIPOY010000010.1, read as the reverse complement.
GCTTTTTCAAACAAAAATCAGCAATAACACGATAAAAGAGCAGCGGATCAGAGGATTCCACAAAAAGAGCAAGGCCAGGCTCGTGATCTTTAACGTGGTTCGGCACAAGATGTTTTTCACTTTCAGGAATATAGGGCGGATTACTGACCACAAGATCGAAATCAGGCCAATGTTGCCACCCATCTCTATCCAGAATATCGCCCTGCAACAACGATACTCCTACATTTTTTTCACCCAGTATCTTACCTGCGTTTTCTACCGCTACGGCAAGCGCATCCTTGCTTTTTTCCAACCCGGTAAGGTGCAAGGATGGGTATTTTTTCTTCAGGGTAAGTCCAATGCAGCCACTTCCCACGCCTATGTCGAGCAAATTCGGCTGCGTTAAGGCATTGGACTTCATGTATTGCAGGACTGTGGCAACCAACTCTTCTGTTTCCTGTCGCGGGATGAGCACTGCCGGCGTTACCTTAAATTTCAATCCAAAAAAATCAGCTGCTCCCAGCACATATTGTAGGGGCTCTCCCGCAACCAATCGGGCACAAATAACCTCAAGTTGCTCTTTCTCCGCATCACGCAATACGCGGTCGGTTGGGGCGTACCAATTGAATACATCTTCTAAGACAATACGGGCGATACTGGCTGCTTCACCGGCACCATAACGATCCGTTATTGGGCGGACAATACTGGCTTGTACTTCTGTAAACGTCATCTTATCCGGCCTGTTCATGTCAAATAACAAGGGTAAAAACAGTACCCTGTGGTTGGTTGTCTGATACCTCTATTTTGCCATGATGGGCTTTCAGCACCTGGCTGACAATAAACAATCCAAGCCCGGTACCGGTATTGTTTCGGGTTTCTTCATTGCCCACGCGGTAAAATTTTTCAAAAATTCGATTTTTTTCAAGGTCGGGAATACCCTTTCCTTGGTCAGCGATGCGCAAGCGGCACAGATTATTGTTGTCCATGGCGGCTGAAAATTCAATGCGTGCACCTTTGGGAGAATATTTTACGGCATTTTCGAGCAAATTCTTTATTACTGCAACCATTCCCAACCGGTCAGCCATTACTGAAGGGAGCCCCTCATTGTGCAAGATAACAATATTGGCCTCCGGAAATCGAACGCGCAGCGCGTCTGTGCAGTCGCGGGCAATGGCCTCAACATTCATCGGTTCCGGAAGGGGTTGCCACTTGTCTTCAAGGCGGGCAGCGAGGAGTAAGTCTTCCACAAGCTGTTGAAGCCTGTCGGCATCTTTTAGTCCATTGGAAAGCAACAGTTCCCGTTGTGGTTCTGTGAGCTTCCGCTTAATCAAGGTTTCGATCACCAAACGCAAAGAAGCAATGGGTGACTTCAGTTCATGGGTAATACTGAGCAGAAAATTGCGTCGTTGGCGGGCCAATGCCACCTCTCTGTTGGCACTTCGATTGATGATCCACAGGCCAAAAACGAGACAGGCTGTAAAGAACAACCCTTCGGCAAAAATCATGCGCCGACCACTTTTCCAAGATTTGACAATCTTGGCATACTCTACCGTTCCTTGAAGTTTCGTAAGGTTGAGACCACTTTTGCCACTGGCAAACCGGGCCTCGAGCAGTTGCTGCTCTGCCAAAAAAAGGCGCTCATTTTGTTGCCAAAGGTGAAAAGACCACCAAGCAAAGGCCAATATCATGTATCCAATGACAAACTGGGAAATCCGGGTAATGGGGATCCTTTTGGACAGCATGGCAGAACAATTTTGAATGGTTTGAGGGTGGGGAAACCGCGGGTTTGAAGGTGGATACACCCTTCGCTGCCGTGTATAAAGCCCACAGTAGGTTTGTGAAAACAACCACAGAGAGGGGATTCTATACCCCTTTCAGTGGTTGTTTTCAGCAATATTTGAGGCGCTTTTATGGGTTAATTTTAAACAATTCCACCTCAAAAATGAGGGTAGAGAAACCCTTGATAACGGCACTGCGGGCTTGCTCGCCGTAGGCAAGGTTGTAGGGGATAAAAAACTTGAATTTATCACCTTCAGCCATATATTGAAGACCTTCCGTCCAGCCGGAAATAACCTGCGACAATCCAAAAGCAGCTGTTTTGTTCCGCTGCACAGAACTGTCAAAAATTTGTCCATCAATCATCGTACCATGGTAGTGTACTTCCACTTTATCTGATGCTTTGGGCGACACCGTACCGGCGCCTTTTTTCATCACTTCATACTGGAGACCACTGGCGGTGGTAATCACCCCGGGGCGTTTTTTATTCTCCTCCAAAAACTTGGTATTTTCGTCTTTCCATCTTCCGCTGATGCGGGGTTGTGCCACCTTGGTATTGTACTCATTAAAACGAGCATTGGCCTGATCGTTGGATAATTTGGCAGCAGTACCGTTGATTACATCGTTGAGACCGGCCAAGAAAAGTTTAACGTTCAAGTCGCTGTCCATTACCCGTTTCAGGTTACTGGCAATGTTCATACCGTAGGCATAATTCACACTGTCGAGCGAAGATTTCAGTTCTACTGCGGTTGGTTTATCCTTTTGGGCGAAAAGACTCGTAGAAGCAACGGCAAGTACGAGCAGCAAGAGTGTTTTTTTCATGTTAAAGATTTTATGAATGACTGAATTGTTTGCAAAAGTTTAGTTGTTAAAAATTGCATCGTCAATACCTTCATTGACCTTGGCAGAAACGATGATCACTTTAAAAGGCACCGGGAATACACCGCTGACAGTAGTTTGATGTGGGAACAATACGCCACCGATGGGCTTGTAATCCGACATTTCCACCATCTGGGTGCTGGGTTTGCCATCTGCCCCTTGTCCTATGCTCATTTCGCGCACTTTAAGGCTGGTTTTCATGTCGTAGAATTCCGTTGATTTTTTACCATCCGGGCGTTCCACTTCGATGACATAAGCATTGGCGCCATTCACATCTTCAATGGCCTTGATCCGTAGTTTGTATCCTCCTGAAACATAACCGGCCTCTTTGACAAACAAGGCCTGTTCTTTGGCATCCCCCAACTGTTCACCTTCAAGGGGTGCTGTTTGCCCCATGGCGATTTGAGCACCTTTGCCATCCGCATAGACCTGTTTGTTCATCAATTGTGTATTCATGCTCATTTCAACAGCGAGTTTATTGCCGCCTTTTTGCCATGTTTTTATGCCAAAAGAAGGGCCACGCATCTGCATCGTGGACTCCGTTTGGAGATCTTTGATGGCCGTAATTTTGGCAGCTCCTCCGATGGCATTGAGATAATCTTCCACGACTTTTTCGGCTGTCATACCGGCTGGCAGTGGCACATTACTGGTATTCACCGGATTCCCGAATGCATCAAAGAAGTTGACCCTTCCTGTTGCGGAAAACTGTTTGAGACGCTCGGCAACATCCTCGCGATTACCAACCACCACAATGTGCGCGTGGTCGGGGTTGATGTATTTTTTAGCCATTGCCTGTACTTCTTCCGGCGTCACATTTTGCAGCACCTCGAGGTACCGCTCATAATAATCCGCGGGCAACCCAAAACGAGCGGTAGAGAGGGCGAAGTTTGCAACCGTTCCGGGCTCCTCTAGTCTTTGGGAAAACTGGCCGGCGATGACATTTTTCACCACTTGCAATTCTTCCTTACCCACTTTTTCTGTGCCGATTCGGCGCATTTCTTTCAAAAACTCTATGATACTGCTGTCTGTAACAGCATTTCTGACACTGGCGGTACCACTGAATGAGCCTACGAGTTCATCGGGGTTCAAAGCTGATCGAGCGCCATACGTCCAGCCATGTCCCTCGCGCAAATTGGCATTTACCCGGCTGTTGAAGTAGCCCCCTAGGATGGTGTTGGCTACCCGTGCTGTGATAACATCGGGAGTCCCGGGCTGTAAATCAATTGGGTAAGTAATGTTGAGCACCGATTGAACGGCGCCGGGTTTGTGGACGAAATCCACCTGTGTTTTTTCCGGAGGGCGCGGCACGCCATAGTTGTGTTTTGGCACCTCGCCCTTGGCCCATCGTCCGAAGAATTGTCTGGCATATTTCTCCGCCTGATCTTTGGTAATATCTCCGGTAATCACTAAGTAGGAGATATTGGGTTTGAAGTAAGTTTTGTAATGGCCTTTAATTTGATCGAGGGTAACTTTTGCGAGCGTAGCTTCGGTCATAATTTCACCGTACGGGTGGTCTTTCCCATACCGTAGTACGGAGGCGACATTTTCGGCGATGGCGTTGGCATCGTCTTTTTGTTGCGCAAGTGCGCTTTCTGCACGAACTTTTGCTTTGTCCAGTTCTTCCTGCGGGAAGGTTGGGTTGAGCAGTACATCTGAAAGAATCGTAAGAAATTTGTCGGAGTGTTTCTTGAGACAAGACCCACTCACGCCATTGGGGCTGGCACTAAACGAGGCGCCGATGAAATCAATTTCCTGGTTTATTTGAGCTTTGGATCTGATCTTCGTGCCGCTTCCGAGCATTTCGCCCATCAGTTGGAGGTATCCGGAGGCGTCTTTTTCGAGAACAGGATTGTTGTCTACGAATACCTGATAGGAGACCTTGGGCAGTTTATGGTTTTCAACCACGATGACTGTCAGCCCATTGTCCAGTTTGAATGTTTCTGCTTTACCGATCTGAATTTTAGGGGCTGCACCAGGGGCCGGGGCCTGTTTGCGCACGTCACCGGTGGGTATCGGAATAGCGGGGGCGCTACCGGTTGCACCCGGGATAGACGCCGGTGGGGTACTACTCGCTTTGCTACCTGTTTTCGGTGTACAAGCAAAAAGCAATACGGTGGAAAGTATGCTAAAAAAAAGTATATTTTTCATGAAAATAGGAAGGTCAAAAGTTTAAATCGAACGGGTTTATGGCGTTTTAGGTTGTGGCAACCAGTAAATAACCACCCGGTTATTTTTAACAAAATACTTGTTTGCTACGGCCATGATATCTTCCCGTGAAACCTTTCTGTAGCGCTGCAATTCGGTGTTGATAAGGGAAGCATCACCGTAGTACATTTCGTAATTGGCCAAACTTTCAGCTATACCTGCAACCTTGTCATTGGCGGAGACGAAGTCATTTTCTACTTGATTTTGAAGTTTTTGGTATTCTTCGGCAGAAATCAGGTTGCGCTGTACGTCCGTGATCACGGCGTCCATCGATTTTTCCAAATCGCTGAGCTCTACACCGAGATTGGCGATACCAAAGCAAATATTTGCGCCCGGATCTTCCAGTTCCAAGGGGAAAGAGCCTGCAAAGGCCGCTTTTTGCTGGTCATCTACGATGATTTTTTGCATGCGGCTGCTTTCGCCTTGACTGAGCAGCATGCCGAGCATTTTGACGGCGTAAAAATCCTTGGTACCTTGGGCTGGGATGTGGTATGCATAAATAAGCGCCGGAAGTTGCACATTATCGTACACCGTATCACGCACTTCCCGGGTACTCTGTGGCTCTTGAGGGAACTTGCGCTGAATATCGCCCTTTCCACGCGGTATATCCTTAAAATATACATCAATCAACTTCTTGGTTTGTTCAACATCAATATCACCGGCAATGGAAATGATTGCGTTGTCGGGTCGGTAAAAATCTTTGTAAAAATTCTTGAAGTCAATTTCCTCCGCAGCGTCCAGATCATCCATAGAACCGATGACCGAAGACTTATAGGGGTGTACCTTGTACAATCGTTTGAGGGTTTCTTCCAGCAATCGGCCGTAGGGTTGGTTGTCGGTACGCTGCCGACGCTCTTCCTTCACAACTTGGCGTTGGGTTTCGACGCCCACTTGTTCCACTTTCGCGTGCAACATACGCTCACTTTCGAGCCAAAGACCAAGGCTCAACTGGTTGCTTGGCAACACTTCGAAATAGTAAGTTCGGTCATACCATGTGTTGGCGTTGTTATACCCACCGGCATTGTTTACGTAATCGTCAAACGCACCGCGTTTGATGTTCTCTGACCCTTCAAAAAGTAAGTGTTCAAAAAAGTGGGCGAAACCCGAACGCTTGGGCTTTTCGTTCTTTGAACCCACATGGTACATGACCGAGACGGCCACAATTGGGGTCGAATGGTCTTCGTGTAACAGCACTTTCAGACCGTTTGACATGTCGTATTCAGTAAACTGAATGTTTTGGGCAATGGTAACCACTGAAAACAGCAGCAACACCACCACCGGAAGAAGCATTTTTTTCATGAATCGTTTTTGAATGATAAAAAGCGGCGCAAAATTGCGAAAACCATGCTAGAAACACGCAGATTTTGATAAAAGTTTTGGATTTTTTGGCCAAAGCAAACCAAACGTTGTATACCACTCCCACAGTATGGCACTTTAAAAAAAAGGTAACTGGTTAGGTGGTCGCGTCTGAGACAAAAAAGTGGCCATTTTTTGTCTCAGACGCG
>JBIPOY010000149.1:0-7537 GCA_044378705.1 Saprospiraceae bacterium | reverse complement strand
GGAGAATAGGCCGAAGTCATTGGGCCGCCACCGACGATTGGCCATTTCCGTTAAGAATTTGTCTGGTCTATCTTTTTTTGGGTAGTAGTGGATGGGTTGGTTGTGAACGATCATGATGTGTTCAACGCCACTTGCTTCGTGCAGGCGTACACTTTCAACCAAGCCACGCAGGAGGTGTTTTTTATCGTACTCACTTAGTTTGTACTGAACGACCGGTTGTCCGGACTGTTTTCCAACCGTAACCCTGCCGCCGAATTTATCCCGGGTGATGGCGATTTGGACGGACAACCGGCGTATTTCAGACATCTGCGCTTTGAAAGAAGGCCCATTTTCCCAGCTCAGTGCAAAGGCGGCCAAGCCGGGGTGTAGGGGTGGGCATTCAATACGGACTCCCCAATTGCCTTCCAAGCGCTCAAACTCCCGCACAATAACAGACATCATCGGCCCATGCCAAGGGGTGGTGTCTTCTGAAGCGAAGGCAGCCGTGGCTGCTACGGGATGTAGCCACAAATTTTGTCCGATTTGTGGGTGTGTAAGGCCGCTTTTTATCAACAGAACGGGGGTATTCAGGGCTCCGGCAGCTACCACTACTTTTTTGGCTTTGATGGTAACCTTTTGTGGTTGCCCTGTTTTGGATGACCTAAACAAGCCCTCGGCACCGACGGCTTCTCCATTTTTTATGAGAATGCGTTGGATATCAACGTTTGAATAAATACGCGCCCCGAGGGCCGCGGCGTCGGGCAGGGATGTTTGTACCGAACCTTGTTTGATCCCGAAACGATCGCCGTAACAGGAGAATCCAAGTGCCTTCCAGGATGTTTCCAAGGGTATATCTTCCGGGAAACGGATGTTTAGGGGAATAGGTCCGGCGTCAAATCCAAGTTTTTGGGCTGCGGTTAGGAGTGCTTTGTTTTGTGGATTATGCTCATACTCCGTGTGGACGTTGTTTCGTTTTTCTACGAATTCAAAGCCTTTTTGGTAAGATTTATCCAAAAAATGAGGGTTTCCATGCTGTGCCCACTCTTCCAATACGTATTCAGGGGTCCGGAGGGTGGCCGCCCAGTTGACCGTAGTACCACCACCCAGGGTACTTCCGGCGAGTATGGTCATACCGCCATCTTGAGATGCCACGAGGCCTCCTGCTTCAAAATGATGTTGAAGGGTGGAAAATTCCCGTTGGTCCATGGCGTGTTCCGGGGTATATCCACCCTTTTCAACGACGATCACCTGATTGCCGGCTGCGGCCAATTGGGCTGCGACAACCCCACCGCCTGCGCCACTTCCCACCACCAACACGTCACATTCCAACAGAGCGTGCCCATCGGGTTGCTGTACTTTTATCAACGCGCCCCTGTTGGGTCGAGCCACATGCTCCATGGGATGGTACCCGATGGTGTTCCAGTTTGGATTGGTGGCCTCAGGGGTAAAAGTATCCCCGAAGTAAATCAAACCGGTGAGTTTACGCAATGAATTGAATCCATTGCGCAACAACGGAATAGAACTTTCAGACCACCTCCGGAGAAGCAATGCCCGCTGGTTGTGTGTAAGCCGATGTGCCGGCTTCAAGGGTCCGAGCCAAGTGACGCCAAGCAAGGGGCTAGCAAGCAATCCGAGCAGCTGGCTGAACTGCGCCTGATCCTCCACTTTCGCTTTTTGCATGGCCAAGACGATGCGTTCCGCAACGCCAACATCACTGGCGGTACGCCGCCAATAGCCATCTGGGTCGTCCGTCCTCTGTATGGACGGTATAAAAGTGTCACAAATGGCCGCGAGCGCTGCAAGTTGACGAGATTGGTTCATGGGGCTAATGTACCAATATTCGGGGTTCCGACACTACTTAGGTGGTCGCTTTTTTACACTACTTCTCCGTTGATTAATATCTCCAGAAAGCGTGCTTTGGAAGAGGTGGCATCAAAAAGCATATTGCCGTCGGGTGACACCCCTTCACCAATGGTGATTTCATGTTCTTCGTTGATGGTAGCAACTGCCCGATATACCTTGCCATCCTCAACCCGAGTACCGGCAATTACTTTTTTACTGATCAACTCACCCTTGAATGTAAAGGTTGCCAATACGTATTCATAGCTAAGCAATTCGGCTTTCCACCACACCAAGGCGACAAATTGGGCGGTGTCCGCAATGGAAAAGCAGGGGATATATTCCGTAAATTCCTCATCCGGGATAACCGTTTCAATGGGGTGAATGAACTCCGCAATAAAAGCGTCAGACAAAGGGTCGTTTTCAGTTCCAAAGACGTGGTGAGAATCTTCCCCCAGGGTAATAGGCATGGTCACCTGCGGAAACATGGCGATAAAATTCGGAAACGTAACTTTTTGAGCCATTCTTACTTTGAAATAAACAATTCGAAATCAGCCAATTGAGTGCCTTTCAACACCCTTGGAATTTTGGCCTGTCCATTCATCTTGCCCCGCTGAGAAAGCCAGGCTAAAAACACGTCGTTGGGTAAAAAAGTCGCGCGCACTTCACGCAAAGCATAACGTCGTTCCACAACATAATCATCGTTGAGGCGCCCCAGTTCGGCATCCACAACGCGCATAAACGCTTCGGGCGAAACGGCAGGATTGTCTAGGGACACATACCATTGATGCGCCCAAAAAGTACCCTCCCGCACAGCCGATACAGTAAACTCTCGCACGCCGGCGCGCAATTGTTCGTCAACGGCTCGCACCGCAGCAGACAGGTTGTCAATAGAAAGGTGTTCGCCACAAGCCGAGAGGAATTGTTTGGTACGCCCTGTGATTCTAAATTCAGCTTGTTCGGCGTTGGTAAACTGGACAGTATCGCCCAAAAGATAGCGCCAAGCACCGGCTGTCGTACTCAATAGAAGCGCGTAATGCACCCCTTCCTCCACTTCTTCCAGCCTCAGACTACGGGGTTGATCGCTGAGGAGGTCTCCGTTTTCGCTAAAATTTTCGGTATCAAACGGCACAAATTCAAAAAACACACCACAATCAGCCAGCAACTTCATGGATCTATTGTCGGGGTGCTGTTGGTAACCCAGAAAACCCTCTGAGGTGCCGTAACTGTCCATATAATGCATGGGCTGTCCGAAGAGTTGCTCTAGGGAAGGGATGTATGGGTCAACCATCACGCCACCATGAACGAACAGACTAAAATTAGGCCATAGTTCGTGGATGTGGTTGAGCTTGTGTTTTTCAATGACGCGCTCCAATACCAATTGCAACCACATAGGATTGCTCACGGAAAAGCCAATATCCCAACCGGGAGCTTCGTCGGCAATCATTTCAATGCGATCGCCCCATTCCGGCACATCCGTGATGTGTCGGCCGGGTCGGTAAGAGCGTTCCATTACAAAAGGTCGATTCAGGCCCATGATACCCGACAGATCGCCCCACCAGTGGTTGCCTTGTCGCTGTAGATGGGTACAGGAACCGATCATCAACATTTGTTTGGTGTACTGGCTGGCAGGAATACCATAGTTGTTCAGGTCAAAAAACAACCTTCGTGAGCCACGTTTCATACCCCGCAACAAATCTTCTGTCACCGGGATGAACTTAGAGGCCGTCTGACTGGTACCACTGGACAGGGCATAGTACGGAACAACCCCTGGCCAACAGACATCCGGCGCATCTTCAAGGTGGGCCTTCGACCACCATCGTTCATAAATCCCGTCATAATCGGTGGCGGGAACTATTTTTTTGAACATGGCAATTGGGTCATCCGCCATCATAATATCTTGGAAGCCATATTCCAGACCAAAAGCGGTATGTCGGGCTTCTCGCAGCAACTCCAACAGTTGTTGCTGTTGAAGTTCAGCGGGTGGTTGGCGGGGAGTGTCTACAAGCGCTCCGAGTTTCGCGCTTTTTTGAATAATGGTGCCTAGAATGGACATAGTTGTTACCCTTGCGTCAAATTTTGTTGATGCGGGCTGCGAAGGTAATAAGAAGCCGTTGACAGGTTGAGCGCCTGATGGAAAATTATCACCCAGACCGCATAAAAATGAATTTCACTCACAAAATATTCATGTAGGCAACTACCAGTTTAGCCCCAAAAGGTCCATTTTCCAACAAACTTCGCGGATTTTTTTGACCGTAGCACTGCTATGGACTACAAAAACCCACTTTTTGCAAAATCAACCACTTTTTTGTCTCAGACGCGACCACCCACTCAGTTGCCTTAATGTTTAACAATGGTTTTTCGGGTAAATAGTCCTTTGTCTGTCATAATCTGTAGGAAATAAACGCCGTCGGGCAACCCTTGGGTAGAAAGGTTCGCATCAGATCCCGTGAGCGATTCCTGTAGGATCGTTTTTCCAAAAATATCGATCAAAACGGCGCCTTCCAGTGTTGCCCTCTTGATGTTGATGGTCATCCTGTCACTGGCCGGGTTGGGTTGTACACTCCATTCAACATCAGCATCAAGGGTTGGTACGCCCGTACCGGTAAAATCAACCGTTGTGCAGTACTGATCGGTACAGGTGCCGGCTACATTGCTGATTTGAAGACAAATCTGGTACATACCGGGAGCCGTGTAGCTGTGAAACAAGGTATCAAAAGACCCAAAAAGTACGGCTCCATCGCCTAAATTTAGGATCCACGATTCCGCGCTGTCGGAAAAATTTCGGAGCATAATGGTGCGGTTGGGAAGCGTTTGAAGCGTAAAACTAGCGTCACATTCCAATTGAACACAACAAGGGCCACGGGTCCAGGAGGCTACACCATGTGAGAAAGCACGACATTCATTGAGGTAATCCAGGCCATTACAACCACAAACCGGATCATATATTTCCAGACAAGGCGTAAGCGTGTCAATCCATGCAGGGTTGACACAGCCGTCGGGGCAGACACCGGGTACCCATTCCGTGACACCATGTGTGTAGTAGGCGTTACATTCGTTTTTATAGGTGATCCCATCACACCCGCAAACTGGCTCATACAAGGGCGGGCATTGTTTGGATAAGTCAACAACTGCCGGGTTGATACACGTTTGCTCCCCGATATGAAATGTTTTGCAAATAGTGCCGCCACACTGTGTGCCGTCTATGAAAAGTCCTGAAACGGAGAGGCATATTTCATAATCACCCGGATTGCCAAAATCAATCGTAGGATATTGATCAAATGAAACAATACCATTGCCAAAATCCCAGTACCAGCTGCTGACTTGCCCACCGATGAAGGAAGTCAGATCGGCAAAATTCCATTCGGTGGGCGAATTACCCGACAAATAACCATCAAAGTCAATGGCCATATTGTTGCACACACTGCCACAAACCCCCGGTGTCCAAGAGGTCACACCCTGGTATTTGGTGGCTTGACAGGCGTTGTCATAGGTGATCCCGTCACAACCACAAACAGGAAAATAAAACAAGGGACATTCAGCAGACAGATCTATTAGTTCCGGATCTATACAAGCACTCGTCACCTCAAAAGCCTTGCATACGGTACAAGTCTCGGCGGTAAATTCACCTGTTGGATAGGTAGCACAAAGTGTGTGGATACCCGACTCTCCAATGACCTGATAGAACTCCAAACCGCTTCCCGTTGCAGTACCACCATCCAAGGACCATAGTACGTAAAAGTAAAAAGGCGTATCCGGCAATGAAGGCGACAGGGTAGCATACATAGACAAACCATCCACTTGCACATCCACGCCGTAATTACAATTGTCCAAACAATCATTGGGCACCGAAAGGGGCAGGCAAAATGTTTTTTCACAGATGGTGCCATTGGATGCGGCAGCGCGAACGGAAAGGCAAACCATGTGACGACCAGCCGATGGAAAAGTATGGGTGGGGTTTTTTTCGGATGAAATACTGCCGTCCCCGAAATCCCACATATAGCTGATAATTTGACCATTTTGCAGGGTTGTCTGATCAAAAAAAGAAACCGTCCTGGAACGAGGTGATATGCGTTGAAGAAAACTTACCTGAAGCCCTTGGCAGAAACTGGTGCCGGGGCACACGCCATTGGACCATTGCGTTACCCCGCGGTTGAGTGCGATACAATTGTTGCCATAGGTAACGGCATCACAGCCGCACACCGGCGCATAAACGGCAGGGCAAAAGGCATCCGGGTCTATCAAAGACGAATCTATACAAATATTTTGAGCCTGAAGGCTGTTGGCAATAATAAAAAAGGACAGAAAGATATTGACCGAGAGCAGCTGAATGAATGAAAAAGAGCGGGAGTGGCGCATGATTATTAATTTTTGAATCAGGTGGTTTCGGAGTACAGAGGATGGATAATAATTCACGGAACGATTTTATTGGGATTTATACGTTTGATTATTAACAAAGGAATATATACAAGTACAGTACGCATTTGTCTAGGCACACACTAGAAACGTTGGATCAAATAATATGCAAAATAAGGTCAAAACTCTAAAACAAAATGCAGTTTTTTAAAATATATAGAATAATGCCTAAAATATTACAATTAGAAAGGGCTTTGCGATAAAACCAGCCATTCGAGCCGCTATATTTGTCGTGCTATTTCACCCACCATAAAATATCTCATGATAAAATCTTTGCTCAAACTCGCTATTGTTGCTGTTGTTGCCCTGCTGGCCTACAATTATTTTTTTGGCAACCGCGAAGAAAAAGAGGATTCACGTCGCGTATTTGGGCAAATGCGGGCAGTCATCGTATCCGTTTCGCAGGTGGTCAAGTCTGAACGTGCAAAATTTGACGCCGGAAAATATGATGACGCGCTCAACAAATTGGGGGGTGCATACAGGACGATTCGTCAGCAGGCACAGCACGTGGATGAAAAACTTCTGAAACGTTTGGATGAATTGGAGCGCCGAAAAAACGCCATGGAACAAGAGTTGGACAGCATTGAACAAATGGAACAACTGCCTGTCACCTCCGACAAAAAGAAAGGAGCTGTTGGCTCGGTTGAAAAGACAAAAAAAGCAGCCGAACAACAGCGCCGAAAAGAGGTGCTTCAACAAAATCTCGATGAACTGCTGCGTGATTCAGACACCTTGCTACAAGATGCTGAACAGTAAGCACAAATGTGCCCCTTACATCGTCAGATTAGGCACCCAAGGTGTCCGTGGTGCTTGAACAACACAAGCATACCGAAAACCATCCTGCCTGATTCATGTTTAAGGATTAGACAATAACAAATCCATGATAACTGAATTTTTTTACCAAATACTGGGCAGTGACTGGCAAGGTTCGCTGGTGATTGTTTTGAATCTTATTTTGATTGAGAGCCTGCTTTCAGTTGACAATGCCGCGGTACTGGCAACCATGGTACTCGATTTGCCGCCTGAAAAACGAAGATTGGCACTGCGTTACGGAATCTTCGGTGCATATTTTTTCAGGGGTATTTGCCTCATTTTCGCTGCTTGGTTGATCGAAATTTGGTGGCTGAAGCCATTGGGGGGCGCGTATTTGATTTACTTGATGTGGGGATATTTTAAGGGAAAATCAACGCCAACCAGGGTAGATGATACCTTGGCAAAGGAGGAAAAGTGGTTTTACAGGATTACACGCGGGGTTGTAGGTTCCTTTTGGGCCACCATTATTGCGGTAGAGATCATGGATTTG
>JBIPOY010000531.1:0-2543 GCA_044378705.1 Saprospiraceae bacterium | reverse complement strand
CGGTAACCGACATTGTGCAAGACAAGATCCCGTTAAAATGCTCAAAAAGACTACAATCGACTTGAAACGAAGTAGGGTAGAAGCCTTTGGCAGGAATGATTTCATGGGCTGATTATCCTTAAATTCGATCTTTTCGGGTTGACAAAGTATCTTGGTCTTGGAGCAATCACCGTGACAAATTATTAGAAATCCATTTTTTTTGTTCTTCTAAGAAAATTCCAGCCAATCTGAGTCCGACAACCTGGCCTCCCTCGTGGGTCAGATGGGTGTAATCAGTGTTGGCCAGTCGCGGGTATTGCATGGCAAATCGAACCATCGTGCCTTTGCCGCCCATGCCGTGAAAGAGATCATAAAACAACAATCCGTGGCGTTGGGCCATTTCCCGTTGCATCGCGACAATGGCAGGAACACTTGGCATCGTCTCCAATTCAGTACCAATTTTGCCACCCCGGTCGCCAACACTTATGATTAAGATGGGCTGATTGGGAAAGCAGGCTCGTAAGTGCTTGAATGTACCATCTAACTCTTCCTGATACCATTGAATGTTGGATAGGCTGTTGGTCACAGCGTTCAACCCTACTTGCAGGACGATCAAATCGTAGTGTTGGAATGCGTTGAATTGCTGAATAAAACTAGGGTTTAAGAGTTTTAATGATCCACCACTGTTGCCTCTTACAGAAAAATTATCCAAGTAAAACCCAGGCCCACTTTCCAACGCGGCGCCATATAAGGTCAAATCATTTTTTTCGTTGAAACGCAAGTTTAGGTATTTACTGCCTGGCTTATTACCTTTCCATTCCCACAAATTTACTTGATTATTCTGGAGAGTTAGGTGGTCGTTTTGAATGATTCGATCTGCTAATTGCCATTCAAAGTCGCAAGGGGCGGATGCTGTGTAAAATAGCCTTGCCTCCGTCCAATGGTGCGAATTTCGAAAATAACGCGTACCCTCATAGGTCAAGGTAGCATTTTCTTGGGGTTGGTAAGCATACCCGTTTAGACCAAATTTTGGGTGAAATTCAGTTTTTTTTACGATAGAAAACGTGTTCCAATGGCTGAATTGCTGCCGAATGGTTCTACGAAAGTGGGCCACTTCGGATGTAATGGGTAAGAACCCAACACCTCGCCCGCCCCAACGGGTTTGAAGCGTATCTCGCAGGTCACCCAGTATTACATCTCCTTCCACGAACGAATCGCCGTACCAAGCCACGCGCACCGTACGACCTTGTTTGATGGCATCAATGGCGGTAAAAAAGGAGTACAGGCCTTTTTTTTCAGGGGTATAATCTTCAATGATCTTGCCAAAAAAAGACGTATCAATGGTTGGCAAAGGTGTAATGATAGGACTGCTGTTCGAAGTAGTGCCAGGAATTAGAAGTACGTCTTGCGGGTCATTGGAAGTAGAACCAAGGGAGCGGTTGTTGTCAGGTGTGTCGGATGAATGCTTGAATCTGATTTCAGATAAAATATCAATTTCTCGAAACTGAAGACGAAAAAGGCTGAGGCCCTTGGGCAAGAGTGATGCCCCCGTTAGCAGGATCAGCAACAGGAAGGTGAATGCCAACGTTTGGTTGATATGATTTTTCATCCGCGATGCGAAGGTAATGCTCGGCAACTTCAACCGTTGGTATTGCGTTTTATTTCTCGTATTTTTCCGACGAGATCAATGTAACTCTTCCTTAAAAGGATGCCTTGGGAGCCATTCCTCCACCGGTTTAAGATAATCCAATAATTTTCCGGTGAATTTATTGGCAATTGGATTTTGATGCCGCACATAGCACCACAATTCTCGCGGCGTTGCGCCAATAGAGCTTTTAATTTCAAGGGCAGTTCGCGCAAAACCGATCCTGTCACAACCTGTTTCGATTCCGATTTTTACGATATCATACAGAATATTGAGATAGAGTTGTAAATCGTGATTCAGTGATTTTTCAAAGCCTAAAAAGTGGGCCTCCAGTGTTGTGTTGTTGTGAAAGGTTGTATAAAACGCGACCAATCGATTGCCAAGGTAATAACCAAAAACACGAAAATGATTGCCCACTTGTTGCTTCATACCCAGAAAATATGCCGGATTCAATTCAATTATATTGAATCCGGCATTCTTCGCGATTTGTTGGTACAGTTGGTAAATATTGGGCAGCTCCTGTTCAATTTCGGACACAGAAAGTTCACGCTTTGCGATACCCAGCAACTTTTTCTCAGCACACTTGGCCCGCGTTCTATATTTTGTTGACATGGCCAACAGGTATGCATCGTAGTGCTGGAAAGGGAGATCCAACACCATGTTCGGCTGAATATCAAATTCTGCAAAGCCATTTTTCGCCAAGTAGCCCCCTTGATTCCGATGATCCGGAGCGATGTCTTTTACCAAAAGAACGGGTATCTTAATTCCCTCCTGGCTCATCTGTTCCACCACTATATTCAAGGCCTTTTCCAAGATTTGTATAGACTCCGACGGGCTAATTTTGTCATAATTAAAGTAGTAACCGTGCTCACCTGTCAAGAGTATATTACCGCAAATGAGCATGTCTGCTACGGCCATT
>JBIPOY010000530.1:0-2546 GCA_044378705.1 Saprospiraceae bacterium | reverse complement strand
GAAATCAACTTTTCGGATACTGCCGACAACACATTCCATGCGGGTACCTTGTACGTTGAATGCAACGCGTGTTCCAATATTGGCCTTCATACCACGTTGAAGTCCATCAGAAATAGATATCTTAATCGGTTGGCCTGCCTCGTGAACGCCGGTCCATTCGCCTTCCACGATCTTTTCCGTCTCGATTAAGGTGTCTCTGAACGTGACGCGGTATTCGCGGTCCCACACCCAGCGACTGATTTGATGCTCGTCTTCATGGCTGTCCTGCCCCCTGCCCCTACGGCCACTCTCTTGCTTCAGTGAATCCCGTTCCGGGTCGGGGTGCAACACGTCGTATTCCGCTTTTGTAACGTCGTCAATGGATTCAATACGGGTGGTAATGACGGGGACTTGCTGTAAGACAGGCATACCGTGGGAGCGTACCAAAGCAGCCACTTGGTCTTTGTCGGCGGCTTGAATATCGAACAAAATCATGTTGGGCTGGGTGCCGCTGCCAGAAAATTCAACCTGTTTGAGGATGAGGTTTTGGGTTAAAAACAGGGTAGAGAGCAACATGGTTCCCAGCCCGATGGTGACGACGAGGAGCACCGTCTGGTTTTCTGGGCGAAATAAATTGGCAATGCCTTGCCGCACCACATAGCTCCATTTCTTTGGGAAAAAACGCCGCAGCAAAAAGGTGAGCAGACGGGCAATGCCCCACAACACTAAAAAGGCCGCCGTGATACCCCCCATGAAATAAGAAGTCTGCTTCCAATCCCGAATAAGCCACCAGGTAAACGCATAAATGGAGGCTGTAATCACCGTATATACGAGCCAGCGGAGGGGCCGGCCTGTATTTTCTTGACTGTCAAACGATGCCCGCAAGGTTCGCAACGGAGATGTTTTTAAGATGCCCGACAATGGCAACAGGGCAAATAAGACCGCGACGGACAGTCCCATGGCAACACCCTGGGCCAATGCAAGCCACGAAATATGGGTGCTTACGTTTTCAATGGGCAACAGGTCCTGAAGGAGCCAAGGCAACATTTTTTGAATGAGGGCACCCGCCACAGCACCAGTCACGGCACCCAATAGGCCTATTCCGGCTACTTGCACGAGGTAAACGTAAAAAGCTTTTTTTCCGCTGGCGCCAAGGCAACGGAGGATGGCAACGGTGGGTAACTTGTCTTTGATGTACAAGTGGACGGCACCTGCCACGCCGATACAGCCCAGCAACAAGGCAATGAATCCGACGAGGTTCAGGAAGGTGCCGAAACTGCCGAACGCCGATCCGATGCCCTCTTTTCTGCTTTCTACCGTGTCCCAGTTCAGGTTGGCCTTTTTGAGTTGCTGTTCAAGGGGCTTTACGAGGGTTTCAGGTTTTGTATTTTCGGGTATTTTGTAGTAATACTGATAATCTACACGGCTGCCGCGCTGTACCAGTCCCGTGGCGTCAAGCCATTGAGCGGGAATGAACACCACTGGGGCGATACTGCTGGCGATGCCCGCCCGTCCGGGTGAAGAGAGTAAGTCTCCCGCTATACAGAAGGTTGTATTGCCGATTTGGATGCTATCGCCCGTCTGAAGATCGAATTGCAACATCAGGGCGTGGTCTACTAGTGCGTTTTTGCCGGTCCGAAAAGTGAGCCAGGAATCCTCTGGCATACTTTTCCATTTGCCATAAAAAGGGTAATTCCCCTCGAGCGAACGGATGAGGGAAAGCCGTGTGCCGCCGTTTTTGGGGAATCGAACCATGCTGGCAAAGTTCAATACCTGCGCTTTTTCAAGGCCGGGCAGGTCCAGTTTTGCCAACAATGAATCGGGTGCCGGCTGGGAAGCATCCAGTAATAGGTCTGCACCCAGCAGGGTTTTTGCTTCGCGGTCTATGTCAGACAACAAGTTGATGGAAAACGAACGCACGGCAGTTAAGGCCGCAATACCAACGGTGATGGCAGAGATAAACAACAACAGTCTGGCGCGGTTGCGGCGACTGTCGCGCCAAGCCATTTTCAGGATAAAACGCATGGGAGCAGCAGGGTAAAAGGTGCTTGGGTTGATTCGAATAGGTGATTCGAATCAATCTTATGCTTTCCTTAACGGAGAAAAGCCTTAAGGGTTGAGTGTTGGGTGAAAAAAAGGGATGAAAGGCGCCAACCATCGGATGAATCAACGCAAAAGGGTAATGTCCCCCTGTAGCCGTACCAGCCGTCCGGGCTCGTATTCTACTTCGGCGATGAAAACAAAAACGGCGGGGGAGAGGGTACTGCCTCGGAAATTGCCATCCCATCCCGATGCTGGGTCGTTAGTCATAAATCCGCGGTTTTCAAACACCAATTCCCCCCAACGGTCGTATATCCGCAGCCAATTTACTGGCAGATTGTCTTTGCTGAAAAGGGTGAAACGCTCGTTGCCGTTGCTGGAAGTCGGCGAAAAAACATTGGGTACAAAAATATTGGGCTCCAGTATGATGCGCACGAAGTCTGTGGCCGTGCAACCGGCTGCATCGGTGACCACTACGCTGTAACGGGTGGTTTCGGTAGGTGTAGCAGTGAAACGCAGGAAATTGG
>JBIPOY010000529.1:0-2548 GCA_044378705.1 Saprospiraceae bacterium | reverse complement strand
TTCTTCCCTTGCCACCAGTCAAAATAAAATGAACGTTTCCGCCACTGGAAGCGGATGTTATCACGATCCAAGAATTTCCACTTACTATCATTTTCCTGCCGGGGAAGTCTTTGGCGACGACAATTTTTCCTTTGACAAGGAGACGTATATTTTTTTCCGTGAGAACGTCCGCAAGATTGAAGTGGCAGATCTCACCAGCTATGCCAGCGCAACAGACCCTTTTGCTGTTGCATCCATTACAACTTTGAAAAATGAGGAATTGAAAAAACTGCTTCAATGCGTTGTCAGTTCCACCTTCACCCCGGAGGGTTTAAAAGCGGAACTCACTGCTTTTAAAGATACACTTTGAGTTCACCTTTTTACCCAATCAAAGGGCTCAAAATTGGTCATTTTGTCAAATTTTTCGCCTCGCTTGGTATTCAAACCCATTGGGATGCTACTTGGACATTATTCCCCAAGCCAAGCTATCAGATACCGAAACGATATTGATGAGAAAATGCATTGGGATGCTGCTTGGACATTATTCCCCAAGCCAAGCCGTTCAACGCATTCCCAAGCGCCCTGCTTGGCGTTGTCGCCAAGCAGAAACGTATAGCACAATGCTCCATGAACACAGATGCTTTTGGCCTTGGTTGGGAAGAACAAGAAAGGCTGAAAATCAACGTACATTACTTTTTGTATTGGGAAAGTAGTAATGGGTTTGCTGGTCGTATTTGATACAAAAAAGTGGCCATTTTTGCCAGACATCGTGTCCACCTAACCAGTTGCTTGCCAAAAGTATACAAGCGTTGGGGGAATTGCTGGGCCGAAATCCGGACAAATGAAAAATCAGATACTGGATCCTGTGCGTGCCCCAACCCTTGTCGAGGCCGCGCACAGGATCCAGCGAACTAGTGCCGTGTCGAGTCAATGGCCCATGAATGCGGCGGACCAATTTTCCCTTCCGCGCCGTTGTTCGTCGGTTACAATATCCCGTATTGAGCCCTCCTCACGCCTTGATGAAGGAAAAATTTGCCTCCCCAATTCATAGGCCATTAACTGGACGCGGCACTAGGCATGAACGGCGTAATCCGTATAACCTTTTTCATCAGCAGCGTACAACAAGCTAGCATCCAAGTCTTGTGACAAGGGCCAATTGTTTTGGAACCTATCTACCAAGTCAGGATTGTTGAGCCAAGGGCGACCAAAAGCCACCAGATCTCCAAGACCTTGGGCAAGGGCTGCTTCAGCGCCGTCTTTATCAAAACCGCCGCACAAAATTATCGTGTTCTTGAAATTTTTGCGGATCAGTTGTTTGATGGCCAGTGGTACTTCCGGTGCGCCCATAGCGGAGTGGTCCACCAAGTGCAAAAAGGCAATACCAATTTTATCGAGTTCCTGTGTCAAATAGTCATAGGTCGCTTCAATTTCAGGATAGTGCGGCATATCACTGGCTACGCCAAATGGGGACAAGCGAATACCGGTCTTTTCCTTACCGATGGCATCTGCCACTGCTGTAACCACTTCAATCACAAAACGGCAACGGTTTTCTATACTGCCGCCGTAGTGGTCTGTTCTGATGTTGCTGATGGGCGACAAGAACTGCTCCAGCAGATACCCATTGGCGCCATGTAGTTCAACGCCATCGAAGCCTGCCTCCAACGCATTTTTTGCGGCAATGACATACTCTTCTTTCGTTTGTACTATTTCGGCAGCAGTCATGGCTTCCGGTTCCGGGTGATCCTGCATCATTTCAGTATCCGTCCACATTTGTCCCGCAGGCTTCACAGCCGAGGGAGCCAGTATCTTTGCATCGGCGGGCATATTGAGCGGATGGCTGATCCTTCCGGTGTGCATGAGTTGGATAAAAATTTTGGTATCTGCTGCGTGAACGGCTTCGGTGATCTTTTTCCAGCCCTCCACTTGCGCTTGGCTGAAAATACCCGGTATGCGCGCATAGCCCAAGCCGTTCTTTGAAGGCGACACACCCTCTGTGATAATCAAACCTGCGCCGGTACGCTGTTTGTAGTACTCAACCATGAGCGCATTGGGTACGTTGCCAAGGGCTCTGCACCGCGTCATGGGCGCCATTACAACACGGTTTTTCAGGGATATTGCACCAATCTGTGCCGGTCCCAATAAGTTCTTTTCGTTCATGTATGTATTTTTAAGTGTTTTAACATTAAGTATGATAACAACAAAAAAGAAGGAAATAGGTTGGGTGTTAGTCGCAGATTTTTTTAGAAAATAGGTGGAGTATTATCTGACTGGGGCCGCACCCATTTTTAATTGTTGCGATTGCACGGGCTCTCCCATGAATATGGCTGCTTTTTCATCAAATCCTTCGGCTGATTCGGTGGTAAAATAGGTTGTTTGCCCTTTTTTACTACACAAGGCTTCCAATGCAGGGTGTCGCAACAGGTATTCGGTCAGGCTTTTGGCAACGATACTACCTTGCACAACAACGCAAACCGAGGGCGGCAACACCTGCTTTATTTTATCCAATAGCAAGGGGTAATGGGTGCACCCGAGTACCACGGTATCAATTTTATCGGATTGAGCCAACAGT
>JBIPOY010000147.1:0-7561 GCA_044378705.1 Saprospiraceae bacterium | reverse complement strand
GTACAAAGTTGGGCATGCTGCGCGAGTATTGCAGGGGTATTCAAGTCGTTGAATTCCAACATTTTCGGGAGGTCGCTTTTGGTGGTTATGGCAAGATGAATACCAGACAACTGCCAAAAATCCCATTGACTTTCAGGGGTACGCCCCAATATTTCAGTATAAAGCCGGTAGTACCGCACGATTTCATAGGTAGATTCTGCAATAAAAGCCCGGTCGCGGCTCCCGGCTTTTTTATTGTTGCGCAGCACTTGCTCGATGACTTTGTCGGCATGGCGGTTGTCGCAAAAAATAGAAAACAATGCTTCCACCACCGCGCGTATGAGCAGGGGTTGAAGGCGAGGTGTGTCAGCAGAGGTCATAGGATGTAGGGAAGGGATCAACAGAAAAAAAAGTCCCCCTCCGAGCTTTCCCGGAGAAGGACGTCATCAAAACACGCTTCATTTTAAACCTTTATCTTTAAAACCCGTAGGTTTGTTGTGAAATCACTGTAGGAGACAAAAGCGCAACCGTTTTGGAATTACCTTTACCAGCATACCGTAAAGGTAGTGACTACTTTCAACTCTAAACTTCAACGGCTCATTTTTTTTACGTAACACTAAAAAAACATCAAACCAATTCAACTGTTGTATTGTATTGATACGGGGCGAATGCTCACAAAGAGGTATACGGACGTTTAAACAGCTATGTTCACTTAAGTTTAAACATTAACAAATATTATTCCAAATATTATGAAATCCATTTTGCTTCGGAACGCCCGTGTCGTCAACAGGGGTACTATTCATGAAAATGATATATTAATAAAAAATGGCCGTATCGAAAAAATACAGCCGATTATTTCTGAAAAAGCAACTATTGAGATTGATGTTGCCGGAAAAGTTGTTTTTCCAGGTATAATTGATGATCAAGTCCATTTTAGAGAACCCGGGCTTACCCACAAGGCTACCATCGCCTCCGAAAGTCGGGCCGCTGTGGCCGGTGGGGTTACCTCTTTCATGGAAATGCCCAACGTACACCCCCCTTCCGTCACCCGAGCCTTGTTGGAAGACAAATATCAAATAGCTGCCAATAGTTCTCTGGCCAATTATTCTTTTTTTATGGGCACCACCAACGATAACTTGGAGGAGATATTGAGAACGGATTCAGAACGTGTATGCGGCATCAAGATATTTATGGGCAGCAGTACGGGCAATATGCTGGTGGACAATCCGGATAGTCTGCAACGTATTTTTTCGGAATCCCCGATGTTGATCGCCACCCATTGCGAGGATGAAGCAACGATACGGGCGAATTTAGAACGTTATAAACGGTTGTACGGGGACCATCTCGTTGCAGCACACCATCCCCTCATCCGGGATGTCCAGGCGTGTTATTTGTCTTCTTCTATGGCAGTTGCAATGGCAAAAAAATATGGAAGTAGGCTCCATGTCTTACACATCAGCACAAAAGAAGAACTGCCGCTGTTTGACCATACCATACCCTTGCAAGACAAAAAAATTACGGCGGAGGTATGCGTGCACCACCTGCGTTTCAGTGCCGAAGATTATCCGCAGTTGGGCAACCAAATCAAATGTAATCCTGCCATCAAAGGCCCGGAACACCGAGAAGCGCTGTTGGCGGCCTTACTAGACGATCACTTGGATGTAGTGGCCACGGATCATGCCCCTCATACCTGGGAAGAGAAATCGCAGCCCTATTCGCAAGCGCCATCCGGCTTGCCATTGGTGCAACATTCTCTTGATGTGATGCTTGATTTTTACCGACAAGGGAAAATTACACTGGAGAAAATTGCTGAAAAAATGTGCCATGCTCCCGCCATCGCTTTTAAGGTACGGGAGCGTGGTTTTCTGGAGGAAGGGTATTGGGCCGACCTTTCTATTGTGGACCTTGACCAATCATGGCAGGTTCAGAAAGACAATATTTTATACAAATGTGGCTGGTCGCCTTTGGAGGGTACTGTTTTTCAAGGCAAGGTATTGACCACCATCGTCAGCGGGCATTTGGCCTGGCACGAAGGCAAATTCAATGAAGCGCGCATGGGAGAGCGGTTGCTTTTTGAGCGCCGTTAACGCCTACCCCAAATCTGAAAAAAACTTGCGTACTTCGGTTGCATCTTTTGGTTTGATGCGCCCGGCAAGAATAAGCCTCAATTCCCGGCGGCGGGCGGCGCCTTCATACAACTGTTGTTCCTCACTTGACAGTGGGAGGATGGGCGGCACCGGTATTGGGTTTTGCTTTTCATCGTCCATGGCAACAAATGTAAAATAGGCATGGTTGCACCTCCGGGGCTTTTGTCCTTTGATGTCGTTGGCAAACACCTCCACGTATATCTCCACAGACGTGTTGAACGCCCGGGTAACGGATGCCTCCAGTCGAATGACATCACCCAGTTTGATGGGGTTTTGGAATGAAATATAGTCAACCGCAGCGGTTACAACGTGTGCCTCACAATGCCTACCGGCGCATATTGCGCTCGCGATGTCCATCCAACGCATCAAATACCCGCCCATGAGGTTGCCCATGGGGTTGGTGTCGTTGGGCATGATGAGCTCCGTCATGACGGTTTTACTCTCCGAAACTTGCTTGGGATGTAGGGTGTTTTTTTCCATGGATCTCCTCAATGAAACACAACAATGAATAAGAATACTACTTAGGTGGCGCGCGCACGCCCCCCCCTAAAAGACCATTTTCCGCTATACTTCGCCTGTTTTTTTACAGTAGGGCCGCTATGGCCTACAAAAAACAAACATTTTTTTGCATCAGATGCAACCCTAACCAGTTACCATTTTTTTATGTCGTCTTATTCAATGGTACGGGGTTGGAATTTCGCCTGATACATAGCCCAATGGTACACGCCAAAAAGGGCAGAAGAGAAAAACAAATCTCCCACAACGGTATTGCTTAAAAAAGGAAGACCGGCGGTGTAACACATCAGTAGGCCTGCCATGTCTTTTGGGTACATGGCGCCGGATGCCCAAACACTGAAATTGGTAACCAAAAAGAAGACCGCCGAGGAGGAGAGGCTGGCAGCCAGCAATCGGTAAGGGGTAGTTTTTTGGCGCAACAGTGCCCATCCAATGAACATAACCATCCCAAAGGCAGCATAAATCCACCAAGAGGTGATGAGGGTGAATCCGGTGTAATATTGGCTGTAAATTACATTGTTGAGGAATAGGTCGCTGAGAAACAATGCCAAAAAAGGAACCGCCAGCGCCAACCAGCGCCGGTTAAAACAAGCAGCGCCAAAAAGCCCTATCGCTGCGATGGGCGAGAAATTATGGGGAGGGATGGGCAATAAATTCAGCGAAAGCCGAGTAATTGCAGCCAAAACAATCAGAGCAAGGGCAAGACGAAATTTCATAGATCAACGCTTTTTTTCAAAGTTGGGTCAAAGATAAGTCGAACATGCCGCCATTCGTGTCGTTTTTCCAAAAAACACTTTTTGCATGCTTGTGTTGGTGTATTATTGCACCTTCGTATGAGACCCATACGACCATACAGCATCTTTTAAAATCATCGTCTTTTACAACACAACGCATGCGATACCTACTGCAACACCCACGCCTTTTCCCCTTTTATGGTTGCCTTCTGCTCTGTTTTACCTTTATTACGGCACAAGCACAGCCCGGACGTTGGCAACAACATGTTGATTACAATATAAAGGTGGATGTGGATGCTGCCAAGCACCAATACCAAGGGACCATGCGGTTGGAGTACACCAACAACAGTCCTGATGTATTGCCCAAAGTGTTTTTTCATTTGTATTTCAACGCTTTTCAGCCCAACAGCATGATGGATGTGCGTTCGAGAAACATCGCAGATGCCGACAGTAGGGTAGGGGATCGAATCGTCAAATTATCGCCTGAAGAAATTGGATGGACAAAGATCAAATCTTTAAAAGTAGATGGTTTGCCTGTTCATTTTCTTGAAAATGAAACCATCCTGGAAGTGACGCTCAACGAACCCATCCGACCTGCCGCTGTTGTGGTGTTTGAGGTAGAATGGGAGGCGCAGGTGCCCTTGCAAGTTCGCCGCTGTGGCCGCGACAACCGTGAAGGTATAGACTTTACCATGACCCAGTGGTACCCTAAATTGTGTGAATACGACTACCAAGGCTGGCATGCCAACCCCTATATTGCACGGGAGTTCTACGGCGTATGGGGTGATTATGACGTAGAAATAAGCATTGATAAAGCGTATGTGGTTGCCGCGGGTGGGTATTTACAAAACCCGCAGGAGGTAGGTTGTGGCTATGAGGCGCCGGGATCTACCGTTGAACGCCCATCCGGAAACAAGCTACTGTGGCATTTCAAAACGCCGAATGTGCATGATTTTGCCTGGGCTGCGGATCCTGATTTTACCCAAACATCCTTGAAAGCAGATGACGGCTCCACGATGCGGTTTTTTTGGCAAAAAGGAAAGGGCTACGACGAACAGTGGCAAAAACTGCCGGCCATTATGAACCGAGCGCGCACCATTATGAATCAGCACTTTGGCAAATACCCCTACCAAGAATACGCGTTCATCCAAGGTGGTGATGGCGGGATGGAGTACCCACTGGCCACCATGATCACCGGCAACAGGCCGCTCAATTCCTTGGTAGGTGTGGCGGTACATGAACAACTGCACTCTTGGTACCAAATGGTGCTGGGCAGCAACGAGAGCTTGTACGGTTGGATGGATGAAGGTTTCACGTCTTACGCGGAGTCCATTGTTGAAAATGAGCTCGCCCGGGAAGGTCTGTTGCCCGGAAAAAGCGTTGAAAACGACCCACAGCAAGGCAACCTTGCCGCCTATGTCCGGCTGGCTACCAGCGGAAAAGAAGAACCGCTTACCACCCATGCTGACCATTTCAACACCAATTTCGGTTATTCATTGGCGGCGTACGTCAAAGGATGTGTCTTTCTCCACCAAATGGAATACATCATTGGAAAGCCGGCCTTCGAAAGCGGTTTACTGACGTATTTCAAAACATGGCGGTTCAAACATCCGAATGTAAATGATGTGGTTCGTGTGTTTGAAAACGAAAGCGGACTGGAATTGGATTGGTACAAGGAAGATTGGGTCAATACCACCAACACCATTGATTATGCCGTCAAATCGGTTGAATCGGAGGGCCGCAAATCAACCCATATTGTGGTGGAGCGCATGGGGCGTATGGCCATGCCACTAGACCTGTTGATCACGTACAGCAATGGTGATCAGGAATTGTTCTATGCTCCCATGGAAAGTATGCGCGGAGAAAAACCGGCAGAAAACAGCCTTCAACGCACCTTATTGCCCGATCACCGCTGGGTGGATACCACCTACGAATTTGACCTTCCGGTAAAAAGAAAGAATGTCGTCAAGATTGAGATCGACCCGAGCCACAGAATGGCCGATATTAACCTTGCAAACAACACTTGGGAGCAAAAATGAGCAAAGTTCGCGTCGATAAATGGCTGTGGAGTGTCCGTATTTTTAAAAGCAGGACCCTGGCCATAGATGCCTGCAAAGGTGGGAAAGTGAAAATTGGCAGCGTGTCTGTCAAACCGGCGCACCAAATTGTGGAAGGCGATGTGGTATCTGTAAAAAAAGACGGATTCACCTTCAGTTTTTCGGCACTTACCCTGATTGAAAAGCGGGTAGGAGCGGCCATCGCGATCACCTGTTATCGCGATGTGACACCGCCGGAGGAGCGTGAGAAATACCTCGCGTGGTTTCAAAATGCCGCGGCTACTTCGGAAAAAAGAGACAGGGGTATTGGCCGCCCCACGAAGCGAGACCGTCGGGAATTGGACACCTTCAAAGGCGACTACGATTGGGACAACGACGACTGAGGGCTTATCGGTATTGTTGCTTCAAGTGAAAGAGCATATCCGTGGTCATAGCGTCTAGGTCGTATTCCGGCTTCCAACCCCAGTCTTCCCTTGCGTGTGCGTCATCAATGGACCCGGGCCAAGAATCTGCAATCGCTTGTCTAAAGTCGGGCGCATAGCTGATTGTAAAGTCCGGCACCAGTTTTTTGATGCTGGAAGCCACTTCTTGAGGGGTGAAAGTCATTCCGGAAAGGTTGTAGCTTGTACGGATCTTGATTTGATCGGCCGGCGCATCCATCAACAACAGTGTAGCGCGGATGGCGTCGGGCATATAGAGCATGGGCAACGGCGTATTTTCGCGCAAAAAGCACTCAAAAGGTTTGCCTTGTACAGCGTAGTGGTATATATCGACGGCATAGTCGGTGGTGCCGCCTCCCGGCATACTTTCGTGCCCGATGATCCCGGGGTAGCGCAGAGATCTGACATCAAGTCCATAACGTCTGAAGTAGTAATTGGCCCAATTTTCACCGGCTACTTTGCTGATGCCGTACACGGTTTCGGGGATAAGTACTTCGAATTGGGGCGTGTTGGTGGGCGCTGCTTCCCGGCCAAATACGGCAATAGAGGAGGGATAATATACCTTTTGAATGTTTTTTTTCCGTGCTACTTCTAGTACATTGAAAAGGCTGCGCATGTTGATGTCCCAAGCCCACAGCGGATTCTGCTCTCCGGAGGCGCTGAGAATGGCTGCCAAGTGGTAAATTTGGGTGATGCGGTGTTTGTTGACGATGCCGGCGAGGGCTCTGCTGTTCAGGGCATTGAGTTGTTCAAAAGGGCCTGTTTGGTTGTTCAGCGGCCTCAAATCGGAGGCGATGACATGGTCGTTTCCAAAGGCAGCGCGCAGGGCCTCTGTTAGCACAGAACCGATTTGGCCGCCGGCGCCGATGATGAGAATTTTATCTTGCTTCATGGTATAGGTAGGACTTCGGCGGCGAATGTAGTGCGAGATGGGGTAATGTCCAAAGCCTTATCACTTTTAGCGGCGGCCTGCCGCTTTTCACCACCGCCTGAGGTGGAGGCAAATGGATCAAAAGGCTTCGTATTATTCGATGGAAACAGTTAGACGCCTTTGTTTTTGGGGTGAATGTTGGGAATATTATGTCGAAAATTTAGTTCATTTTCAAGGAGTTATCTATTTTTTTATAATTTTTTTTTTGTAAATCCTTGCACAACAGAAAACGTCGTTCTACCTTTGCAGCCTCAATGAAGAAAAGGGAAGTTGGTCAGCATGAAAATCAGTTGTTTTTCAGGATTGATCATAACCCCTCTTTTCCCAACGCTTGAAAATTTAAATTTGCACTAATGAATACGTTAAGTTACCGGACAGAATCCATTTCCGCTGCAAAAGCGGTTCGCAAATGGTACATCGTGGACGCAGAAAACCAAGTTACCGGCCGTCTTTGCGCGCACCTCGCCAGCATTTTGCGTGGTAAAAACAAGCCGAGCTACACTCCTCATGATGATACGGGCGACTACATCATCGTCATCAACGCTGACAAAGTTCGTTTTACGGGCAAGAAGTGGGCACAAAAAGAATACCGCGATTACTCCTTGCACCCAGGTGGTTTGACGGTAGCGACTGCGGCAGAAATGTTGGCCAAGCACCCCGAGCGCATCATCGAGCGCGCGATCAAGGGGATGTTGCCAAAAACCAAACTGGGAAAAGCAATGGCCAAAAAGTTGTTTGTTTATACCGGTACAGAGCA
>JBIPOY010000148.1:0-7561 GCA_044378705.1 Saprospiraceae bacterium | reverse complement strand
CCATTGATCAAAACTTTCAGCAACAATGATAAACCGGTAGCCGGCTCTTTGACGATGACTTCGCTGATGATTGGCTAATACTTTTGTTGTTCTGCCTGTGCAGTCAGCATATTTTGATACAATTCGAGGTATTGGCTTGCTACCACAGGATTCGCATAGTGTTTTAATGCTTTTTGTCGGGCGGCTTCGCGCAACTGTTCAACAGGAGTTGTGCCATGGTTGATCCAATAAATACCCTTTGCAAGTTCGGCGCTGTCGCGTTGAGGGGCGAGGTATCCTTCGCGTTGGTGTTCAACCATTTCAGGTATTCCACCGGTATTAAACCCTACGACGGGCGTACCACAGGCAATGGATTCCATCACGGTATTCGGTAAATTATCTTCCAGAGAAGGAATTACGAAAGTGTCTGCAATAGCGTACACGGAAGCAATCTGCCCGGCGTCTTTGATCATGCCCATAGGGTGAAAAGGGTAGGGTAGTCGCGCCAAATCGTCAGGATTGGATTTGCCCATGACCAGTACTTCTACGGCCAATGTCGGATGAGACGCCTTTAACAAAAGGAGTGCTTCCAGTAAATATTCAAACCCTTTTCTTGCGTCGCCGACTTTCATTGCCACGAAAAGCAGCAAGAGTGTATTGTTTGCAACACCTATTTTTTTTCGAAAAGACAACCGTTCGTCGTTTGTCAGTGGTTTGAAAACATCCACATCAATCGGGTTGGGAATGGGCAAAATAGAAAACTTTCCCAACAGGCTGCTGCTTTGTGCAAGGCTTGCCAACCATTGGCTGCAAGTGACTATTTGGATGTTGTCAGGAAAGGCGTTTTTTTTTCGATTCCAGATACGGTGTGAAAAGTCTTTCGCGCCCGGTCTGCGCAACAAGGGGCACCCACCACAGCTTTGTTGGTAATGCAGACATTCGCCACTGTAATGACAACCGCCGGTAAACGCCCACATATCGTGAAGGGTCCAGAGGATGGGTTTGTTCAATTGGGCCAGTTGTCGGATGTTTTCCAAGGATAAAAAACCTTGATTTATCCAATGGAGGTGTAATATATCGGCGTTTTGAACCAAAGGATGCTGCGTAAGATTGTGCCCAAAATTGGCAGGAGAAAATGAAAATCGTACGGATTTGTCGCGCTCAAAGGGTAAAAATGACAGCCGTTCAGCATAAAAAGGCCATGGGTGGTTCAGATGCTCGGACGTAAGCATATCAACCGTGTTATTTTCAGTTTGCAAGGCCTTTTGCAATCTCCGGCAGGCAGTACCTGCGCCACCATGCGGGTACGTTGTGAGCAATAAGATCTTCATTTGGGCGGCATTTTATGGTCAATGCAGGTGGGTTGTGTCACACTTTTTCGAACATCTGAGTGAACGCTCAGTATCATTCAAACCACGTTAGGGTACTTTCGAGAAGCACCGTTCGTGCATCAAGGTATAGTTGCGGCAATCGGGCTCCTTGGCTACCACGGAATATCCGGCTTTTATCAGTGCTTCCAGAGAATTTCGGATTCGACGCAGGTAATGTTTGTCTAGGTGGTTGAAGGCCGTTTCATCAAACTCAATGCAGAGTATATCCACTTTCAAACCATCGTGTAACATTGACTCAAGAATCTGGTATTCGGCGCCTTCCGTATCAATTTTTAGCAGATCAATGCGGTGGTGCCCCAACGCATGCATTACGCTGGAAAGCCGTCTTACAGGTACCTCAATGAAATCAGATGATTTCTGTAAATTAACAATGGAGTAAGAGACATGCGTTTTTTCCTTGGGGGCAAAAAAACGGAGCGTCTCATCTCCAGACCAGATGCCAAACGGATGGGGATGTAACAACAACGCTGTACCAGGCCGTGCTGAAGGGTAATATCCCGTAGGACTAGTTGTGCATCCCATGGGTTTTTGCTCACCTATACAGGCAATGGTTGCTTGAACATGACCGATGGCCCGGGGTGTAGGGTCAAAAATATGGACAGGACAACCATAGCGATCGGCTACGGCAAGGTCAAAGGATATGTCCTCACCTGCTCCCACCAAGTAGCAAACAGCATTGGGATTGAGACGATCTTTTGGAATGATCCAGCCTCCGTAAGGGGTGCCCAAACGTTCTAGGGGAACGCCTGTTTTAACAGAAATACCCAAATCACCCTCCGTCCACTTTATGATTTTCCAGTAAAGGCGTTTAAATACAGCAACAATCATCATTGTAGGATTATTTCGGCAAAAATCGGATTTTTTCCGATAATGCACGATAATATTCCTGCATCAGGTTATGGAAGGAAGTACATTGTTTTCAATATACCACATTTTGCCCCCCTGAGGTAAAAGAAAAAATGTGTCGTTCTCATTGAATCGTTAGTTAATGGCCGCGGCTCTCCTGCCGCGGCCATCTAAGTAGTAACGTTACTACATTACTCCAAGTAGCTGGTTAGCGTGGTCGCGTCTGAGACAAAAATGCGGCCATTTTTTGGCCAGACAGCGTGCCACCTAACCAGATACTACTCCAACAGGACAAACCCAGCCCAGGAATAGGGATTGGGAAAACGTTTTCGCAGTTCTTTCTGGGTATCCCGGAAAGCATCCGGAATCTCCATTTTTTCTTTCAGCCATTTTTTATAAAAAACGGTCATGAATTCAGCTGTTTCGCGGTCCGGAACCTTGTACAAACTCATGATGAGGTACTTGGCACCGGCAATTTTGAAAGCCCGTTGGAGCCCGTATACCCCTTCGTTGCCCTGAATATCGCCCAGTCCCGTTTCACAGGCAGACAGTACCACCAATTCCGTATTTGACAGGTTCATTTGGCTGATTTCGTACGCCGTAAGAACCCCATCTTCCATCCCATTTCGGAGTGGTTTACCTGTTTTCCAGGCTTGGTTTGCGCCGGCCAGCAGCAGCCCGGAACGGATCATAGGGTGATCACTGGTCCGGAATACCAGATCGTCTTTATGACTCCTTTGAGGGTTAAATTTAGGATCGGGATAGAAAAATCCGTGGGTTGCAATGTGTAACACCCTAGGGGAGGCGCTACCAATACCAACGGACTTAAAGGCCTCTTCCGTGGCGGTGCTCCCCTGTAAAACAACCGATTTTAGGCCTGATTTTTTGAGGATTTGATCAACACTGAGCACTTCTTTTACCGAATAGGGCAGTACGTTCCAAGTGCCCAGTCGCAGCGTAGAATCTGCGTCTGCAAAGTCGAGGGCTCCACGGGACATTGTATGCAGGGAATCAAGATTACCGGGGACATCATTGGCGTCCAACTCATATCGGATACCGCCGAAAAGTAGGGCATCTTGATTGGGAGACTTCACTTCCTCGCGGACCACAAGTTGTCGGGTGCTACCCAGTTCAACCAGATGATATTGATTGCCTACAACAGCGTCGGGGGGCAATGGGATGGCGGCGAGGTTTATTCGATAGAGCAGCCCTGAGGGGGAAAAATAAATAGTTGTAACACCTGATAGGCTTTTTTCCAGGGGTTTCCAGATCAGGTCATACAGGGTCTTTTTAGGATGGGTTTCTGTTGGGCCACCCGTGTCCATGGAGGAGTAGAGTTGTTTGATGTGAACATCGCTGCGTTTATCTACCCTGAAAAGGAGGGAGTCGAGTTGTTTTTCTTCAAACAGAGGAATGAAATCAGGCTGTGTAGCACCCGGGAACAAGAGAAGTGCTGCGTACATCATGCTGTCTGATACGCCGTAGAAATCTGCTTTAAAATGGACAAATTCAATGGCTACTTCCGTTGGTTTCAGGGTAGCTTGAACCTCTTGCCATTTGACTTGACGGACGGCTTCGGTATAACCTGCTACCTGTCGGCTGAGTTGTTTCTCTAGGTCATTGACTTTTTCTTCCAAATTAACTACTTGGTTTCGTTCGGCAATGGGTTTTGAATATTCTGTCGTGAGTTGCCGTTGATAGCCTTTGAGTCGGATGCTCAGATCCTTCGTTTCTGGTGAGGAAGCAGCCAAAACATTGAGTCTTCCTGCTGCGGTGAGCAGAAAACCTTTTTGAAAAAGCTGATGGTCATAGTTGATAGCAGGCAAAATACCCAAATTGCGACCATTGTTAACGCGTGTGAGCAGCAAGGAAGAAAATCTATTGCCCTCAGCGCTGTATTTTTCACTGAAAAGGGCGAGTTCATTTTCGGAGAGGTAAGAGGATCCCTTCAGGAGGGGATGTTGTTCCAACGCAGATATTTCAGCCATCAGCTGCTCTGAATCAGCATATTGTTGTTCGGCTTCATAAACATGGGCCATCCCCCAGAGCATCTGAGGATAGTTTTGGTGTTCTTTTCCAGCCGCCTCCAATTCCATGGCGATGGCTTCCTTGAAAATGGGATTGGCTTTTTTGAAATAACCCATTTTTGTGTATAAATCTGCCAGGTTATTTAGGCTTGTGGCATAATTGGCCCGATCTTTATTCGGGTTTTTCTCCCAGATGGCCAAAGCTTCGAGATAGAGCAGTTCACTTTTGTCGTATCTGCCCATCTCCAGATATAGGTTTGCCAAGTTGTTTAGTACCACAATATTATCAGGAGTTCCTTCCCCGTACACCTTTGATTGTAGCTCCTTTGCCTCTAGGTACAGCCGTTCTGCTGTGTCATATTGGCCCATTTCAGCATATAAAACGGCCAATGTATTGAGCGTGGTAATATAGCGGATGTTTTCTTTCCCTAATTTCTTTTCACGAATGGTCAAGGCTTCCCGGCAGTAGGCAATAGCTTTTTCATAGTTGCCTAATTTGCCATAAAGCACTGCCAGGCTGGCCAAGCTCGTCGAATACTCCGTATTCTCTTTTCCAATGACAGCGCTTCGAATTGTTTTGGCTTGAAGTAATAGCGGCTCTGCTTTTTCAAAAAGGGACGTTCTATCGTACAACTCTCCAAGATTGTTGATACACCGGGCATATTCCGGATTATCCTTGTTGCCTGTTTTCTCCCAAATCGCTTTTGCCTGGAGGTAGAGCGGTTCTGCTTTCTCATACAGCTGCATGGTTCGGTACAGGTTGGCCAGATTACTCAGGCTCTTAGCATAGCCTGCATGCTCTTTACCAACAGATTGCTCCTGAATTTCGAGGGATTCTATGAACAGCGGTTCCGCTTTTTCATTATACCCCATTTTTAAGTAACAAACCGCCAGGTTGTTTACACTTGCCGGATAGCGTGGATGCTTTTTTCCCTGTAACTGCTCCCGGATCGCCTTGGCATCCAAGTAGCATTTTTCGGCTTCAGAATAGTCGCCTTTTACAACGTAAATGGACCCTTTTAATTCAATACAATTGGAGTAATCATTGGACATAGGTCCGAAATTATCGAGTGCTACCTTTTCTGCGGTGGCATTGATTTCGAGCGCCTTGTCAAAACTCTGTTGTTTGTAGAGGTTTTGGGTTACCCAGTTGAGGCTGTCCACACGTCTGGAAATCGACAAAGAATCCGGTACCTGACCGTATAAAAGGTGGGCGCTGAACATTGAAAACAATACAAATGAAATACGTGGTGTCTGCATGGATAAGGAAGTGAAACAGTTACAAGAGTGACTTTTTCATGGATATCTCATGGGATTAAAAGACTTCGTTTGATGGATTTTACATCGATCGAACGAAGTCAAATCGTAATTGGATCGAATATTTTCCCCTAAAATTAGTCAACTCATGTCAAACTGTTCATACTGCTGCAAGAATGAAGTTGACACAATCGGTTTTTTTTAGATTTCATACCTCTTAAAACAAAACACTTACGCTTATTTTCTAATACATTAAATAAATATATAAATTATTAAAAAATATAATTTGTTACCGTTGGTTAGCGCTACAGACCGTTGCTTTTGCTATACGACCGTTGCTTATTTTGGGGGGGTCTAAAAAGTGACGTTTTTTTATGTCCCTCAAAAAATTAATATTGAAGGGCATATTTTTTTTCAAAAATTTAGAAGTGATCACAAAAGTCGCCCATTTTGGGCACGCTTGTCACCAGGAAAAAGAGCAATGACCGTCTCTACTGTTCAACCAACAGCACCATACGAAGTGGTCGGAGGTCGGTGTTCAATAATCTTGTTTTCCCCTTGTCAACGTGAGGGCAATTTGACCGACGTGGTAAGCGTTGTGAAAGAGCACGTGGGAAAAAAGGCGGACCCTCGAAACTGTTCCGAAGAAAGGTGTTTCCAAGAGATCTTGCCAGTCGGCATCCGGTGTGTTTTCAACATACTGTTGGAGCATATCAAAGCCCTGATGTACCAATTTTTTACTCTCCTCAAGGTTTTCTCCCTGTCCTTCATCGGCTTTGCCCAACGTTGAGTTTCGGACATCTGTTGGCACACCGAGAAATATCCCCAAGCGGTTGATGGTTTCTCCCACGTGTCGGTAAATAAAACCGGCGGAAGCGGCAGCATCTGCTGACCGGAAGCGCGCGTTTTCAGGTGTTATTTTATCAAAAACATGAAGACAGGTTTTTCTATTTTGGGCTAAGATTTCGTGTAACAGTACTTTTTGCATGAGATAAACACAATTATGGTGAAAAAAAACGCTTTATTTGCCCAAAAGTACGACATTTACTGCCTGAATTTTGTAGATAAGAACGGTATACCGTGAAAAATAACATGGATACTCAGGGCAACAGTCCTCTGATCAGACGAGCTACTGTTCAATTCTCGCTTGAAAAAGGCAGTATTGGTATCATGCCCGGAACACATCATTCAATGGAAACACGCCAGCGGTGATTGACACACGCCATTCGTGCAGCAGGATTTACGCATTGGTGGAAATTCTTGTCAAGTACTGTTTTCGATCACCAAAAAGTGGAGTCAAGCTACCACGTGAAAAAATAGGGAGTATCCGAAAAGCCATAAGAGTAGGCCAACAACTAAACCTGAAAAAATGGAATTACAAAAAGTAGACATGTTTATCCTTTCCAATGCCAAGTTTTTTGAATCGCACCACATAAATGCCATCCGCGATCGGCTGATTGCGTTGGATGATTCAAAATGGCCTGTTCTCTCCACGGTTCAATACAAAGACCCTTCCACCACTTTGATTATTTCAATTTTGGCGGGCACCTTGGGCATTGACCGCTTCATGATTGGGGATACCGGTCTTGGTGTGGGTAAGTTGCTTACTTGTGGTGGTTTTGGTATCTGGGCCATCGTTGACTGGTTCATGATCCAAGGCGCAACCAGGGAAAAGAATATGGAAAAACTTCAACAATTTTTATATTGAGATTGGTCCACCGCCATAGCGTATATAGTTTATTAACAACAGCCTGTATGGCGGGGTATGCTTGGTTGTATGTCCATTTATATGGACTATTTTCGACATCATCCGGTGTCGAAGGCGTCTGTTTGTTCAGGCATATTACCGGCATACCCTGTCCTTCTTGTGGCGCTACCAGATCGGTCATAGCGATCATAGAGGGTCATTTATGGAGCGGAATTTATATTAATCCATTGGGTATTATAATTTTATTTATTATGATAATCACGCCTATTTGGATAATATATGATGGTATAACCCGCCAGTATTCGCTGTTTAATTTTTATCAAAAGATGGAGGTGATGCTGCGTAAAAAGTAT